>JAPLKX010000641.1 GCA_026387845.1 Candidatus Hydrogenedentota bacterium
CCACAAAACGCGCCTTCGACTGATCCAACACCTCGAGTTGCAGCGTCGGATGAATGTTCCCCAAAAACAAAAACTCCGCGTCCCGCGCCGCCGCCGGAAGTTTCGGGTGAAACTCCTCGAACACGTTCAACTGGGTGTCCAGCGTGTCGCGGTGGTTGATGTCTTCGTGGTAGCGGCCCGTCCATCGGAATGTTTTTCCCGGCGCCACTTCCAGCCCCGCCGTGTCTACGTTTTTGGACTCCAGCAGGTCGATGTGCCTCCGCGGAAAATCCTGGCCTACCACGCCTACCAGGTGTACCTGCGTGTAGTTGGACGCCGCTATCGAAAAATATGTCGCCGCACCGCCCAGCCCTTCTTCGTTCCGGCCCCACGGCGTTTCAATCGTGTCAAGCGCTATAGATCCAACTACCGTAACACTCATCACACGGCTCCCGAAGATTATGTTTCTCGCTATTTGGAGTGCGGCAGCTTGCTGCCGCTTTTCCAACCGCATAGATACTATAAAAAAGTAAGACGTTCTGTATAGGCCAGCCTACAGGAAGCGAAGCTCAACCTGAAAGAAAAGCGGCAGCAAGCTGCCGCACTCCAAATAGCGAAGAATTACTCATCCCGCCTGGGCGTCGGTTTCGGCGGGGCTGTCTATTTTGAGCTGGTCCATTTTGTACTTGAGAATCCGCCGCGTCGTGCCCAGCAAATCCGCCGCGCGCGACTGCACGCCGCCGCTGTGTTCCATCGCCTTATTGATCAAATAGAATTCAAGACGGTTCACCGCTTCCTCGAGCGGCATCCCCTCAAAATCCGAAAGGCCGGTCACCTCCGTCGCCGCTTCCGCCGCCGGCACAATACCGCACACGCAGTCTCGCGTGATCACTTTCTTCTCCCGGTGGCACACCAGCAGACGCTCGATCGTGTTTTCCATCTCGCGCACGTTGCCCGGCCAGTTGTACGACATCAGCGCGCCCAATGCCGCCGGCTCCAATTCGGCTACACGCGCATTCACGCGCGGCGCGTGTTTCGCCACAAAATGCGCAACCAGCTTGGGAATGTCGTCGCGCCGCTTGCGCAACGGCGGCATCTCGATGGGCAGCACGTTGATCCGGTAGTAGAGGTCGTTCCGAAAGAATCCTTTGGCCACGGCTTCCGGCATGTTCCGGTTGGTTGCGCAGATGATCCGGCAGTCCGACTCGATCACCTTGTTGCTCCCGATCGGATAGAACTTACCGTCCTGCAGCGCCCGCAGCAGTTTGGCCTGGGTCTCGAGCGGCATCTCGCCAATCTCATCGAGAAACAGCGTCCCCTTGTCGGCCACCTGCATTTTGCCCATCCGCCGCTCGATCGCCCCCGTGAACGCCCCTTTTTCGTGGCCGAACAACTCGCTCTCGAACAACTGCGCCGGGATCGCGCAGCACGACAGCGGCACAAACGCACGGGCCGCGCGACGTCCTGAAGTGTGTATTGCACGCGCAAGCAAGTCCTTGCCCGTCCCGCTCTCGCCCGTGAGCAGGACCGTCGAATCGACCCGCGCCGCCTGCCGCGCCATATCCACCGCCTGCATGAACAACGCCGAGTCCCCGATCAGCGCGTCAAACCCGCTCGACCCGGCCTCGCGCAGCGCGTTCAGTTCGTTCTTGGCCTGCTGCTCCGCGACGATCCGCTCCACCAGCAGGAGCACCTCGTCCACCTCGAACGGTTTGATGACGTACTCGCGCGCGCCGCGTTTCATGGCTTCGACCGCGATGGCGACGCTGTTGGTGCCGGTCACCACGATGACGGGGATGTCTTCCTTGCGTTGCGCCAGTTCCTGCAAGAAATCCATCCCGTTCATCTGGGGCATGATGAGATCAAGCAGGATCAGGTCGACGTTGTGTTTTGCGATGAGGTCCAGGCCCGATTTGCCGTTCTCCGCAAGCAAAACCCGATACTGCTCGGACAACATGATGCGGTAGGATTGCTGCACGCTGCCTTCGTCGTCAATGGCCAGGATCGTTTTCATGGGTTGACCTCGCTTCCGCCGGAATGCTGAGCGTAAATGCCGTTCCCTTCTCGCCGCTTCCCTCCAGCTTGAGGTCGCCTTCATGTTCCTGGGCGATGCGCATGGCCATCGAGAGGCCCAATCCCATTCCGCGCTCTTTGGTGCTGTAGAAGGGCATAAATACCAGTGGCGCATCTTCGCGCCGTATGCCCGGGCCCGTATCCACTACTGTAACCTGCACTTTCCTATCCCGCCGCTTCGTTTCGATCTTCAGTACGCCGCCGTCCGGCATCGCCTCGATCGAGTTCTGAACCATGTTGTGCACGGCCTGCGAGAAATAAACCGGATCCAGGTCCGCGTCCGCCGCCTTTGGATCGAACTCCCTCTTCACCTCGATCGACTTCGCACGCAGCTCGTCGTCAAACGCCTTCAGCACGTTGTCCACCGTCTCGTTCAGATCCGTCCGCTGAAGCACCAGTTCCGGCTGTCTTGCGAACGAAAACAGGGTCTCCACCACATTGTTAATCCGCACCACCTCCTTCTGCACTACCTCAAAAAAACCTTCCCGGAAATCTTCGGAAGCATATTTCTTCGGTAGCAACTGCGCGAACGTGTTTATGGCCACCATCGGGTTCTTGATTTCCTGCGCGACACGGCCCGACAGGTATTCCCAGAACGGGCTGTATGCCACCTCCGACTTCGATACCGCCTGTTCCGGCAGTTTCGAGAATATCACCACCACCCCGTCCGGCCCCATCGGCGTCACGCTCATCCCAAGCGTCGCATTTATGGCCGGGTCGTGCACTTCCTGGCGAAGCCGCGCTTTTCCGTCCTCGAGCGTGCGCAGCACGACATCGGCAAACCCGCTGCCCAGTTTTTGCACGCTGCGGCCCAGGACGTCCACCGCGCGCATCTGCAAGATGCGCTCCGCCTGCTGGTTCATCATGGCCACGGTCTTGTTCGGGTACACCGCGACCACCCCCGCCGTAATGTTGGCCAGCACGCTGTCCAGCCGGTTCTGCTGCATCGATGTGTCACGGTAGGCCTGCGCCTTTTCCATCGCGGACGACGCACACCGCCCCATCACGGCCAGCAGTTCCCGCTCCTCGAACGAATACTCCAGGCCCGACGCCTTCTCCCCCAGCACGAATGCGCCGAACACACGACCGCTTACCAGCAGCGGCACCGCCAGCCGCCCACCCATCAACTGCATCTCTTTCACCGCCGAAACCGCGTTCCCGTTCGCC
>JAPLKX010000422.1 GCA_026387845.1 Candidatus Hydrogenedentota bacterium
AGTCGGCCGACTTCCACGGGAACCGGTTGTTTGCTGTCGCGTCTTCGATGGAGCCGTCCCACCCGTAGAAGATTGTGTCACCCATGGCGACGCGCCGGTACACGTCGTCGAACACGCTTGAAACCAGTTCCGTCGACACACCCTGCACAAATGAGGCGGCGACGGCGTCGGTTTGCTGCTTGAAGACCTCGTCGGGCGTACGGCGCAGGAGCCGGGCGAAAATGCCGGTGGTCACGTCGGGTTCGTGGAGCCACGGCCGGACGTACTCGGGGAGGTTGGGCGCGAACGTGTCGAGGCTTGCGTCGATCTCTTTGCCCACGGGCAGTTGCGCGCGTTCCCAGTCTTCTTTTGCGACTTGGAACGGGCGCTCGGGGCGCTCGTTTTCGCGGATTCCGATGTAGGGTGATTCGACGACGCGGTCGGGCGTCTGGGGAAGCCACCGCGGCGGGTATAGTTCGTCGGCGACTTTGGCGCTGGTGCTGGCGAGCCAGATAAACGGCGCCGCAAACACGAGGGAGCCGGCAACTAAGGCGCCATGCTGCAGCGCCCTGCGCAACGTCTTATTTTTTCGCCGGCCGTTTTTCATCACGTATCCGATTCGTAATAGACCCAGCGTTTCGACAGGCTCATCTGGATCATGGTGAGCACCAGCACAATGGCAAACAACACCCAGGCCATGGCGGAGGCGTAGCCCATGCGGAGGTAGCGGAACGCGTAGTTGAAGAGGTTGTAGACATAGAACAGTGTGGAGTCGACCGGCCCGCCTTGCGTCATGATGAGCGCCTGGGTGAAGATTTGGAACGTGCCGATGATGCCCATCACGAGGTTGAACAGGATGTAGGGGCTGAGCATGGGCAGGGTGATGCTGACAAACCGGCGGAGCCGGCCCGCGCCGTCGATCTCGGCGGCTTCGTAGAGGTGCCTGGGGATGCCTTTGAGTCCGGCGAGCCAGATGATCATGCTGCTTCCGGCGCTCCACACGCCCATGATGATGAGTGCGGGTTTGGACCAAGCCTGGTCTTGCAACCACGCGGGGCCGTGTATGCCGACGTAGGCGAGGAGCGAGTTGAGCACGCCCTGGTTGGGATTGAAAATCCAGATCCACAGGATTGACGCAGCCACGGCGGGCATCACCGAGGGCAGGTAGAAAAACGTCCGGTAAACGGCCATGCCTTTGACTTCCTGGTTGAGCAGGAGGGCGATTCCGAGCCCGACGATCATCCCGAGCGGAATCCCGATGGTCATATAGACGGTGTTCCACAGCGATTTGTAGAACAACTCGTCGCGCGTGAACATCTCGACGTAGTTCGCCAGGCCGACAAATTTTGGCGCGGACAACACGTCGTACTCGCAGAAGCTCATGATGAACGAAAAGAAGATCGGGCCGCCGCCAAACACGATGAAGCCGGCGAACCACGGCAAGGCGAACAGGTAGCCGGCCCTGAATTCTTTTCTGAAATACCCGCGGGCTCTTACATTCCGGTTGAAATACCAGTAGCCGAACACCAGCGCCGCAATTATTAGCGCGATATACCCGCCGATAATGGGCGCCCACCGGATCACGCGGTAGGGTTTGGCTTTGAAGATTCGATCGAGATCGGCCTGGACGACGGCGGCGTTTCGGTCGCAGGCGATCTGAGCGTTTTTCATGGGATCGGGGTCGTGCTGCTTGAAGATGCCCTCGTTCATCGCCCTGACTTGCGCAAACCACAGGGACTGGCCGACGGGCGTCACGGGGCGGTATTTAGAGAAGGGCATGGCGTCGACGAACACCTTTTTGGCGTCCTTGAACTTCTGATCGATGGTTGGGTCGTCGTAGAGGTATTTTTTGAGGCCCCACTCGGTGATGTCCTTCCGGGCGTGGATCCACGCCATGAAATCCAGGCCGCTGATCGACGCGGCCTGCTTCATCACGTCGGCCTTGATCTGGTATGCGCGGAACGAGGCCAGGTATTTCACGAGTTCCCAGGCTTCGTCGGGATGCCTTGTCCCGCGGGGCATCACGGCGCACCAGCCGCCGCACCAGCCCAGCCGCTGCTTGCCTTCGGGAGCGGGCGCGAGCGCCACGCCGAACCGGAGGTTGGGCCGCATGTTCATGATGTTGGCCACGAACAGGTCGGTGTCGATTTTCATGGCCAGCTTGCCGGTAAGGAACGAATCGAGGTCGCCGGCCACGAACGTGGACTCGAACGCGCTGACCGCTTTGCCGCCGCCGAGCGTGTCGTACAGGTCCGTCATGTACGCGAGCGCCTCGACTACGGCGGGCTCGTTGAGCAGGCACGTCTTGCCGTCGTCGCTCATGAACTTGGCGCCGTTGAGCCAGCCGTAGATGTACAGCCACGAGTTGCCCAGCTTGAAGTGCGGGATAAACCCAAGCCGGACGATCCGCCCCTCGCTGTCGTATTCGGACATGATTTTGGCGGCCTGCTTGAGCTGCTCCCAGGTCCGTGGCGGGCCGACTTTGGTGAGGTCCTTTTCGTCGACGCACCCGATGGGGATGAGCTTGTCGGCGTACTTCTCGAGGATGTCGAGGTTGTAATAGAGGCATCGGTTATCGGTGTCGATGGGGATGGCGAACACCTCGCCGTTGTACGTGGCCTCGGCCCAGCACGGCTCGTAAAACTGTTCTCGGCGCAGCGTCATGGGGTCGTCGGGCCGCTCGCGCAGGTCGCGATCGAGGAAGGGCTGCAGCGACGTGAACGCGCCGCGCGCCGCCCATTCGCCCACGGCGAAGCGGTCGAAGAACACGACATCGGGCGGCTTGCCGCCGGCTACGGCGGTGGTGATTCGCTGTGGGTCGTCGGTTTTGTTGTAACAGGCGCTCTGGCCCATGATGACCTTGATAACGGGCTTGCCGTCGCTGCCGTCATGCATGGCCTCGAACCCCTGAAGGACTTCGGGCGCCAGCGAATCTTTTTCTTCGCCCCAGTAATAGAGCGTAATAGGTTCGCCGGCCGCGGCGATCCTGGCCGCCGCGAACGCAAAAAGGATGAGCCCCGCCACGCGTGTCATGCCAAGCCCTCAACGCAACCGACTCATACAACCACACAGAGCGCAGCCTTTTCAACTCGTAGGCGCGGTCGTCTCGCCCGCGCCGTCAAGGGGCTGACCGATGCTCCACACGAAGAGCATCCCGACCACAAAAAGCTACGATCTTTCCGCTACGCAGTTGACCGTCGCTCCGATCGTTTACCACAGCCGGTGGGCTGGGCGGCGCGGGCGAGACGACCGCGCCTACTCAAGCAACCTTGTCTTTCACTTCTGCTATAGTAGCCCCGAAAGAAGTCCGGTCGGAAAGAGCCTCTGACAGGGAGGACAGACAATGTTTCGGCTGTTTTTCATGGTGTTGATCGCGGCGCAAGCGCCCGAAATGGGATAGGCCCCGCGGCTGTTATAATCTGGTGCAGTAAACGCAAGGTTAGGTGATGGCCGAGACTTATTACATTGACGGTTATAACGTGATCCATCACTCGACGGTGCTGCGGCCGCTGCTCAAGCACAGCTTTGAGAACGCCCGGGATGCCCTGATCGACAAGGCGGCCCGGTTCGCCATCGCCACGGGGTTGCAAGTGAAGGTGGTGTTTGACGGGCGAGGGAGGAAGATGGAGTCGGGGTCGCCGGTCCTGACCGCGCCGGGGCTCGAGGTCCTTTACTCGCCGGGCCACCAGACCGCGGACGCGCTGATCGAGCGGATCGTCTACAACTCGCCCGACAGGCGGTCTATTATCGTGGTTTCGGCGGATAGGGGCATCCGCACGCTGTGCCACACGCTCAACGCGCTCGTCATGGATCCGGACAATTTCCTCGCCAGCGTCAGAGAAAAAGACGCGCTGACACGGTCGATCGTCCAGAACCTGCAGAAGCCGGACAACCAGGGACGTATCGAAGAGCGACTCGATGAGGAAACCGTCGAGAAGCTCCGAAAGCTGCGCGACCAACTGAAAGAATAGACAGGATAACAGGATTAACGGGATAAGAAAGCACCCCCACAACTGCGCAAACAAAAGTGGGACATCCCTCACAAAAGCCGGGGGGCGTCCCAACTTGTCAAATGAGGGTTTTAATTACGCCGAGGCTTTTCCTTGCCATGGCGTCGAGATTTTCGATTGAGCCGCCGCCGCGGAGGGGCGAGCACATCTCGTAGGCGACGTACCCGTCGAAGCCGCCTTCTTTGAGGCCGCGGAAAAACGCTTGGAAGTCGATAAACCCGTCGCCGAGCGGAACCGCGCGTACCATCGCGGGCACTTCCCGGTAATTTACCAGCCCCGGCTGATAAGCGTAGCGGTTTAGGCGGACGTAGTCGGCGAGGGTTGTCTGCACCATGTACGGCGCGGCGGCTTTTGCCCACGTGTACAGGTCTTCTCCCTGCAGGGCCGGCGCCCACGGGTCAAACATGGCGCGACAATTCGGGTGTCCCACATCCGCCAGGAACTCGAGATAAGCCTCGGGCCCGACGGCCACGTCGTGGTGGTTCTGGACGCCGAGGATGAGGCCTTCGTCGCCGGCGGCGTCGGCGCAGTCGCGGAGGGCCTTGACGCATTTGTCCCAGTCGGGTTTATACGAGGCCTCATCGGTCATGTAGCCGGTGAACACGCGGATGATACGGGCGCCCAGCACGTGGCCGAGCCGCGCCAATTGGCGGATGTACGCCACCTGCATCTCGGAGAACGGGACTTCGGTCGCGGCGGGGCTTGCGGTGAAGTCGGTGTAGGCGGCGATGGTGCTGATTTCGATTCCGAGCCCGCGGGCTTTATCGGCGAGGCGGGCGGCGGCATCTTCGGTGAAATCGAGCACGGACAGATGAGGCCGCTTCGCCATGAGTTCGACGGCGGGAAAGCCGAGTTCCGCGGCCTTTTCGAGGAACTTGGGCAACTCGAGCGTTGCCTGCCCCCACAACCCCGCATAACTTACGGAAAACAGTACCGGTTTCATTGGTGCACCTCCTGGATGCAGGGATATTTTACGCGAATCCCGGCTGAATCCCAAGGTGTTTCGGGCCTCCGGCGTTTGCTATAATAGGCGGTGATTCTCCTGTTAATGTCGGCTTTTACCTCCAAA
Organism: Candidatus Hydrogenedentota bacterium; assembly: GCA_026387845.1. Classification (GTDB taxonomy): domain Bacteria; phylum Hydrogenedentota; class Hydrogenedentia; order Hydrogenedentales; family SLHB01; genus JAPLKX01. The sequence continues at coordinate 5,059 of JAPLKX010000422.1, forward strand.
TACCCGGAACCAATGCCGGGGTAGCAAGGGTATGGTATGACAAAGAAACTGATGGTGGTGCCCGAAAAAGTGCGGAAGGCCAAGACGCTCGAGCTGGGCTCGATTCCGATTAATGCCTACAGGAAAACGCTCAAAGATGAGATGGCCAAGAATCCCGCCGTCACGCCGGTGTCGTGCATGCGCATCTACAGGGACATGGCGATCATCCGCGAGTTCGAAACCATGCTCGACCAGATCAAAAAGCTCGGCACGTACGAGGGCATCAGCTACCAGCACGCAGGGCCCGCCCACCTCAGCCTCGGCCAGGAAGCCGCCGCGGTCGGCGAGGCGTTCCACCTGGGAGTCAACGACCACATTTTCGGCAGCCACCGCAGCCACGGAGAAATTATCGCGAAGGGTCTGCGCGCGGTCCTGGAACTCAAAGGAACCGCGCTTCGCGGCATCATGGAAGGCTACATGGGCGGCGTCACGTTGCGCGTGGTCGAGCAGAACGACCCGGTGTGGGCGCCGTTGAAGATCGCGGTGGGCGGCGACTCGAAAAAAGGGCCGTTCGCCACGGACGAGGAAGAGGAATTGGGGGTGGATTACCTCCTGTATGGTTTGCTGGGGGAGATTTTCGGACGCCAGTACGGGTTCAACAAGGGGATGGGCGGGTCAATGCATGCGTTCTTCTGCCCGTTCGGCATTTTCCCGAACAACGCGATCGTCGGCGGCAGCGGCGATATAGCGGTGGGCGCCGCTCTCTATAAAAAGATCCGGCGGCAGAAAGGCATCGTCGTGGCCAACATCGGCGATGCTTCGATTGGCTGCGGGCCGGTGTGGGAAGCGCTGGGGCTTTCGGCGATGGGCCAGTTCAGAAACCTGTGGGACGACGAACACCGCGGCGGGCCGCCCATCATCTTCAACTTCATGGACAACTTCTACGGGATGGGCGGGCAACCGATCGGCGAGACGATGGGGTTTGAATGCCTGGCGCGGGTCGCGGCCGCCGTCAACCCCGAAAACATGCACGCCGAAACCGTCGATGGGAACAACCCGCTCGCATTGGCCGACGCGTACGCGCGGAAGATCGCCACGATCAAAAAAGAAGGCGGGCCCATTTTCCTCGATGTCCTCTGCTACCGCCAGACGGGCCATTCGCCGAGCGATCAGTCCTCGTATCGGGAGCGCGAGGAAATCGAGATGTGGCGGCAGGTGGACCCGCTCACGGAGTTCGGCCAGAAGTTGGTCGAGGCCGGGGTTGCCGGCCAGGCCGATCTCGATAAGGTCAGGGCGTATGCCAAACGCAAAGTAACCAAGGCGTGCCGGCTTGCGTCGAGCCTCGATGTGTCGCCGCGCCTCAAGCTGGCCGCGCCGGGCGCGCTGGCCGATTTCACGTTTTCAAACACGCTGCAGGACAAGTTGCCCGGCCTCGAACGGCCCGGCGACGTGCTGATCCCGATGGATCAGATCCCGCGCGTACAGACGATCGCCAAGAAGTCGCGGAAAGGCATTGCCGAGGATGGGTCCGTGCTGAAAGGCGCGAAGGCGGTCACGTTCAGCGACGCCATTTTTGAATCAATCGTGCATCATTTCTACAACGATTCGCGGCTCGTCGCGTACGGCGAGGAAAACCGGGATTGGGGCGGCGCGTTCGCCGTGTACCAGGGCCTCACGGAAGCGCTGCCGTACCACCGGCTGTTCAACACGCCGATTTCGGAAGGCGCGATTGTCGGTTCGGCGGTCGGTTATGCGCTCGAGGGCGGGAGAGTGATCGCGGAATTGATGTACTGCGACTTCATGGGCCGGGCGGGCGACGAGGTGTTCAACCAGTTGGCGAAATGGCAGGCGATGTCGGGAGGCTACTGCCGGATGCCGGTGGTGCTGCGGGTGTCGGTCGGCAGCAAGTACGGCGCACAACACTCGCAGGACTGGACGGCGCTCGCCGCGCACATGCCCGGGCTCAAGGTGGCGTTCCCCGCGACGCCGTACGACGCCAAGGGCATGATGGCCACCGCGCTGCTTGGCGACGACCCGGTCGTTTTCTTCGAGAGCCAGCGGCTCTACAACCAGACGGAGATTTTCTGGCCGCAGGGCGTCCCCGCCGAGTATTACACCGTGCAGATCGGCCGGCCGGCCGTTATCAAAGAAGGCAGCGATCTCACCATCCTCACGTTCGGCGCCACGCTGTACGTCGCCGCCGAGGCGGTAAAACGGTTCGAGAAAGAGTTTGGGATTTCTGTGGAACTCATTGACGGGCGGGCGCTGGTGCCGTTTGACCACGAGGTGCTGTTCGAGTCCGTCAAGAAGACCGGCAAGCTCATCCTGGCCAGCGATGCCTGTGAACGCGGCAGTTATCTCCACACCATCGCGGGGCAGATTGGGCAGATCGCGTTCGACCATCTCGACGCGCCGGTGTGCGTCGTGGGGGCGAACAATTGGATCGTGCCGCCGGCCGAGTTGGAAAAGGAGTATTTCCCGCAGCCGGCCTGGCTCCTCGATGCGTACCACTCGCAGATCAAGCCCCTGCCGGGTTACCAGCCGTCAACCGAACGCACCCCCGCGGAGTTTCTGCGCCAGTCCAAGTGCGGCGTGCTGTAGCAACAATTGAAAACCACATAGAACGCGGCGCGGCGTAGCCGCAACCAAAAAATGACGTCCAGCCTTTTGCCACGTCTGGGACGCCCCCCGGCAGTTGTGGGGGGTGTCCCACTTTTAACAAGGTTGGCATGCTCGAAAAAAGGGACACCCCC
>JAPLKX010000564.1 GCA_026387845.1 Candidatus Hydrogenedentota bacterium
ACGCAAAGCATGCTGCCGATCGCGTCCCCGTCCGGGTTCGCATGCGAAGTCACCAGAAAACTGTTCCCCGCCAAAACCGCCTTCAACACCTTGCTCAGCGCCTGCTCATTCTTCTTCAGTGCCGCCATCCTTCTGACCTTCCGGCGGTTTCTCGCCGCCCGGCTGTTGTTTGCCGGCTTCCTCGCCCGGTTCCGCCTCATGCAGTTCCCGGAACACGTCCTCCAAATGAAATACCCGGTCCAGCGTATCGTCCGGGAAAAATCGGATTTCCGGCGCGAACCGCAGCTTCAGGTTGCGCGCAACCACCCCGCGCAGCCACGTCGCGCTCCGCTGAAGGCCCACCAGCGAACTCTTCTTCTTGCTCTCGCTGCCGTAAAGACTCACGTAAACGTTCGCGTACTTCAGGTCCGGCGACATCCGGACAGACATCACCGACACAAATCCTATTCGCGGGTCTTTCAGCCCCTTCACGATAAGCTGCGCAATTTCCTCGCGCACCAACTCGCCGACCCGGCGGGGACGTCCCTTGTCACTCATAGCATTTCTATCCGGTAATCGAGCAGTTCCACGCCGTGTTTATTGGCTGAGAACCGCGCGATTTCGTTGAGTTGATCGTTTGCATGCCGGCTGTCGTCGGACACCACGCAGGCCGCCAGCCGGGATCGGCCCCACGTCTCTTTAAACTCGATTTCCGCCACCGAACAATTAAACCGGTTGTGCAGCAACTGCTTGAGGCTCTTCATCACCCGGCGCTTGTCTTTCAACGACCGCGACTCCGGGATCAGGAAGTCCATCTGCAGCAACCCAATCGTCATCCCGTTCCACTTTGCTCACCACAGAAGAACTCTTGCTCACTCGTTGTTCCCGTCCACTGTGGCTAATCCAAAAACTACAGACTGTAAACGTTGTCCTGTGGTGAGACCTAAGCGGCAACAGGCGCGGTCGCGCGCCTGTTGCTCATATCCCTATGCCTGTGCGCCGTTCCGCCGCGTCAAGCAGGCCGTGTCTTCACGGCCCGGGTTTACACGGCGCCTAGGCCAGCGCCTTGGCTACCTGCTCGACCTTGTACGCCTCGATCACGTCGCCTTCCTTGATGTCCTCGTAATTTTCGAGCTTGATGCCGCATTCGAGCCCGGCCGTCACGCTGCGCGCGTCTTCCTTGCCGCGGCGGAGCGTGCCAATCCGGCCCGTGTAGATAATCTGGTCGTCCCGAGTCAGCCGCACCTGCGAACCACGCGCCACTTCGCCATCCAGCACATAGCAGCCCGCGATGTTCCCAAACGACGACGACCGGAAAATCTGGCGGATTTCCACATGGCCCGTCACCGTCTCCTTCATTTCGGGAGCCAGCATGCCTTCCAGCGCCGCCTTCACGTCGGCTATGGCTTCATAAATTACCCGATACGTACGGATATCCACGCCTTCCTGTTCGGCGAGTTTCTTTACCTTCGCGTTGGCCGTCACGTGGAACCCGATAATGACCGCGTCGCTCGCGCTCGCCAGCAGCACGTCGCTCTCATTGACGCCGCCCACGCCCCCGTGAACCAGGTCCACACGGACTTCTTCGTTGCCCAGCTTGGCCAGGCTCGTGCTCAGCACGTCCACGCTCCCTTGAACGTCCGCCTTCAATACCACCCGCAACTCGTTCTTCTCACCCGCCATCAACTGCGCGTGGAAATCCTCGAGCGTGATATGTTTGGCCGCGGGGCCAAGCCGCTGCTTGCTCAGTTCGGTCCGCCGCTCCGCGATGGCCCGCGCCACCCGCTCGTCAGTGACCACGTTGAACGTTGTCCCGGCTTCGGGCGGCTCGCTGAATCCCGTCACCACAACCGGCGTCGCCGGGCCCGCTTCCTGCACGTGCTCGCCCCGCGAATTCACCAGCGTCCTCACGCGCCCGTGCGTCTCGCCCGCCAGGAAAAAGTCGCCGACCCGCAGCGTCCCGTTCTGCACCAGCACCCACGCAACCGGGCCCATGCCCCGCGTTATTTCCGACTCCACGATCACGCCTTGGGCGCGCTTTTTCGGGTTTGCCTTCAACTCCAGCAACTCCGCCTCCAACAGCAGCAATTCCATCAGTTCATCCACGCCCTGCTTGGTCTTGGCGGAGATGTTTTTCATGATGGTCTTGCCGCCCCATTGCTCATCCACCAGGTTGTACTGGGTCAGTTCCTGCCGGATCCGGTCGGGTTGCGCGTCCGGTTTGTCGCACTTGTTGATGGCCACAACAATCGGCACTTCCGCCGCGCGCGCGTGATCGATCGCCTCGACGGTCTGCGGCATGACCCCGTCGTCCGCCGCAACCACCAGCACCACGATGTCCGTGGCTTTCGAACCCCTTGCCCGCATCTGCGTGAACGCCTCGTGGCCCGGCGTATCCAGGAACACCACGCGGCCGGTCTTGATTGGCACGTCATACGCCGCGATGTGCTGCGTGATCCCGCCCGCCTCCCCTTCCGCCACATTGGCCGACCGCACCGTGTCGAGCAGCGTGGTTTTGCCGTGGTCGACGTGGCCCATCACCGTGATCACCGGGGCGCGGTGAACCAGGTCTTCCGGGTTGTCCGGCTCTTCGCTCAGCACGGATTCCTCTTCCGGGATCACGGTCCGCACCTCAAACCCGCGGGTCTCCGCCATCTGCCGGATCATATCGATACCCACCGCGTTGTTTTTCGTGGCCAGCACGTCGTGGTCCATCAAGTCCAGAATAATATCGTTCACCGGCACGTCCATCGCCTGCGCCAGTTCTTCTACCGTCATTCGATTCTCCACTTCCAGGATTTCCGGCGCCTCGACGTCCTGCGCCACCGCCGCCTCGCCCTCATGGACGGGGCGTTTGTGCTTGTGACGGCGCGGCATCCCGCCCGCCATACCGCCCGATTGGTATTCGCGAACTGCGATCGCCGCGTCCCGCCGAAGGATCTCCTCCGCCCGCTCCTTCTCCGCCCGTTTCATCCGTTTCCGGGCCGTCTTACCGGTGGCTCCGGTCTTGCGCTGCCGCACTTCCTCTTCCGGCGTCGGCAACATCCGCTCGGCCCGCTGTTGTTTTTCCAGCTTCAGGAGCTTGGTGGGCTTGGCCTGTTCCTTCTTGGGCTGTTTGAGGTTGCGCTCGGCCGCCTTGCGGATGACTTCCGCCACCACGGCCGGGTCCGGCTGCGGCAACGGCCGCGCCGGCGCTTTCGCCCGCCGCTTCTCTTCTTCTTCCTGGCGCCGCTGAGCCTCCGCAAGAAGGCCCGACTCCTCCTCTTCCTCCTCCTCCACCGCGGATTCCGGCTCGAGCCCTATCGACTCGGTCCCGGCCGCCTCGACAGCCGCCGCTGGCAGAACCACCGCAGGCGCTTCAACTTCTCCCGCCGCCACTCCTGCCTCTGCCGCAGCCTCCGCCGCCAGGCGCGCCGCTTCCGCCGCTTCCCGTTCCGCGGCTTCCTGCTTGGCTTTCTCCGCCGCGCGCTTCTTCGCCTCCGCCTTCCGTTTCTGCTCGGCCTTTTTGGCCGCTTCCTCCTGCTTCTTCCGCTCTTTCAGCTTGGCATCGCGCACCCGCTCGGCTACGGAGTCATCCTCATCGTACTCGATTAGAAGGTCGCATTCCTCGTCCGAAATCTCTGCCTCCACGCTGTCCACTTCAAACAGCATGTACCGCAGCGCCTCGAGCGCCTTCTCCTCGTTCATGTCTAATCTTTTTGCCAGAGTGGCAATCGTCTGCATCTACACTTACCTCCAAGCCGTGCTCGCGCGTACGCGCGCGCATATCGCTGTGCGCGATTACTCTTTCATGGTGTTCTCTCCAAAAGGCTCCGCAGTTTCGCCGGGTTCCGGTTGCTTTTCCCCGGCCGGCGCCGTCCTGCTTTCCGCCATCTCATCCGGCCCTGACTCCACTGGGCTTTCCTCGCCTGCCGCGCCGCTTGAGGCCGGCTGGCTTTCCTCGCCCGCTGCGCCGCCTGACGGCGGCTGGCCTTCCTGGTCGCTGCGGATGTCGATGTTCCACCCAATCAGCTTCGACGCCAGCCGCGCGTTCTGCCCGCGCTTCCCAATCGCCAGCGACAACTGGTCGTGCGGAACGATCACCAGGATGCTCTTCGTATCGGCATCGACTTTCATCCCGATGATGTCCGCCGGGTTCAACGCGTTCGTGCAAACCTCCACCGGATCTTCGCTCCACCTCACAATATCGATCTTCTCGCCGCTCAATTCCTCGACCACCGCCCGCACCCGAGACCCCTTCATGCCCACGCATGCGCCCACCGCGTCCACGTTCGCGTCCTTCGACAACACCGCCACCTTGGTCCGGCTGCCCGGCTCGCGCGCAATCCCCTTGATCTCGATCGTCCCGTCGTAGATCTCAGGCACCTCGAGCTCGAACAGCGCACGCACCAGTTCCGGGCTCGTCCGCGACAGCACCACCTGCGCGCCCCGCGGGCCTTTCTCCACCTCGAGCAGGTACGCACGGATCCGGTCGCCCGGCTTGAAATTCTCCCGCGGCGACTGCTCCCGGTGCGGCAGCACCGCCTCCGCCTTGCCGATCCCAACGAAAACGTTGCCGTGGCTCACCCGCTTCACCATCCCCGTGATCAACTCGCCTTTCCGCTTGCGAAACTCCTCGAACACGTTCTCCCGCTCGGCGTCTTTGATTTTTTGGATAATGACCTGTTTGGCGGTCTGCGCGGCGATCCGCCCGAAATCTTTGGGTTCGGCCGGCACCTTCAGCCGGTTGCCCACCACCACCTCCGGGTTCAACTGGATCGCGACGTCGAGCGAGATCTGCAAGGCCGCGTCCGTCACTTTCTCCACCACCTCCCGAATCTCGTAAACCTTGAAAGTCACCGTGTCGGGGTCCACGTCCACCGTCACATTCGTGGCATGGACCACCCCTTTCCGCGCGGCGCTCTCGATCGCGCTGCGGATCGCTTCCAGCAAGGTCTCCCGATCAATGCTCTTCTCCGCCTCGAGCTGTTGCAGGATCACCCTGAGATTCGTTTCCACGATTAACTCCTCAAGTAAAAAAGCTACCGGTCCAGGTTGGCCTTCTTCAGATTCTCTATATGCACCTCGTAAATCGTTCCATCCGAATCAACCGTAACCAAACCATCATGATAGCCTTTCAACACACCATTTATGCGCTTGCGGCCCTCCACCGCCGTCGCCAACACCAGCTTGATCCGCTCGCCCTGAAACCGGTCAAAATCCGCTGCCTTCCGCACCGGCCGGTCAAAACCCGGCGACGACACCTCCAAGACGTAACGCTCCTCGATAAAATCCAAACGGTCCAGCAGGTTGCTCACCACGCGCGACACCCGCTGGCAGTCATCCAGCGTCACACCGCCTTCCCGGTCTATGTACAGGCGCAATACGCGGCCCCGCGTGCCCGGAGCGTAGTCGACCTCGACCAACTCGTAGCCCTGCTCGTTCAGCTCGGGCGTCACTTCCTCCCACACGCGCTCTATCACTTCGTTCGCCAGCAAAACTTCTACCTTTCACCGGCCAAAAGCCGGCTACAACAAAAAGAGTGGGTAAACACCCACTCAAAGTGTAGACTACAGCAAGTCTTTTCATTCTAACATAATGCACGCACTATGCGCAATTCCATTCCGCCCGCCGGACAGGGATGTTCCCCGCAAAAAACACCCCGCTTCTGCAGCCCCTCAGCCCCGCCTCACAAACAGATCACCGCCATGTTCCGCTTTCCCCCGCCGTCACGCCGGTACGACCAAAAACGGACCCCGCAGATCGTACATAGGCCAGACACCTCAATCTGGCCACGCGGCACTCCCCCACCCCTCAACTGCAACACGGTC
>JAPLKX010000158.1 GCA_026387845.1 Candidatus Hydrogenedentota bacterium
ATTAAGAATTACGAATTACAGAGGACAAAGGATGAAGGATGAAGAGGAGCAGACTGTAGGCCGTAGGCCGGAGACTGTAGGTGAGAACAAGTGCGAAGTGCGAAGTTGTCAGTGCGAGGTTTTGAGCAGGAGGGTACGGCCGGAGACTGTAGGAAGAAGTCAGGAGGGGAAAACTTATCGTTACTCATCCGAATGTATTCCGCCCGTCAGGTTAATCCGTTATTCATTGCCATCGGTAGTTCTCCCGTTCTTCAGTTCGTTTTTGTGGCTTGCCCGAGGCAGATAATTTTCACTTGTTACGACGCTCTTGCCGGTTTTTTGCTCGAGTTCGAGGCGGGCCCTCCTGGCGATTTTGCCGCCCTTTTTGCCGGCTACGGCATTTTCAGCCATGCCGGTTGCGTCAACGCTCTCGGCAATCTGGCGGGTGGAAAGTTCCGCAAGGGCCGTGAAAATAAGCTCCGCTTCGCTCATGTGGTCTCGCAGGTTCTGGGTTTTCAATCCCTTGATTTCCTTATGCTCTTTAACCGAAACACTGCTCCATTCCTGATGAATGATATTGGTTAGGATAGCGTATTCGTCTTCGTCTTTAATCTCGTGTTCTTTCCAGTAATCGGTGAGTTTGTTGCGGGTTTCCTGCCCCATCATCCGCTGCTGAATCCACTTTTCGCTTCTGCCGTGCTGTTTCCAGTATTCCCTGGCGCGGTCAATGGATCGGGCCGGGTCGCTCATGTCCTGAATGCGTTCATATCACACTCTGGAGAGCCATAGCTTGATAGGCTCAGCGGTGGGGCTTGGCACGGATTGAATGATTCGCAGGAGCGTTTCCGGCGAGGCAACGTCGGTGTGCCGCATCTTGCCGTCCGCCGCCGTCATTTTCAACCGGTTACAATTTGTAACCGTTTGGCTTCCCTCTTTCTTCAATCGGTTTTTCAGGACTTTCCAGTAATTTCTGGCAGCTTGATAATCCGGTTGCTGAATCAGCACCGCGATGATATCCACCACGGAAAAAAACCATGTCTCAAACTCTTCATCGTAAATCCTGCGGATTTTATAATGTTCAAAAACGGCAAGAGCCTGTTCTTTGTTCATTGTCCAACTCCCTCGGGCGGATCTTGGATTCTATAAAGGCTATCTCTTCGTCAGTGAGGCCACGGCGCTTATACAAGCGGGGGCGACGGAGATGAGCATCCAATCGCCTGCGGGCCGTTCGCGGTGTTCAATTTTGCAGGAAGCGACCGCAGCGCTGTCCACGGGTTCTATCCAATCGACGAAGACCCCGCCTTGGAGACTAATCGCGAACGCTCGCGCATACCCTACAACACGGGGACAGTATAGACTGCTAGCGGGCGGAATTACGAATTACGAATTAAGAATTACGAATTACAGAGGACAAAGGATGAAGGATGAAGAGGAGCAGACTGCAGGCGGGAGCCTGGAGGCTGTAGGTAAGAACAAGTGCGAAGTTGTGAGTGCGAGGTTTTGAGCAGGAGGGTACGGCCGGAAAGAAGGCTGTAGACCGTAGGCCGGAGACTGTAGGTAAGAAGTCACAGGTTGGGTCCGGCATCGACAAAGGGACATTCCTCACAAGTGCCGGGTCTCGGTTAGTGTTTTTTCTTTTTTGGGGGCGTGTCGGCCTTGCCGAGTTGCTTGGGCGCGACTTGCTCGCGCGGTTTACTTTCGATCTTGCTGATGTTTTCGACAACGGGCAATTTTTTGGGCATGGTGCCGCCGAGTTCGCGGATGGTTTGCCGGACTTTCGCGCCGAGCATTCCGCCATCCCGGGGTCTTGCTGTGAACACGGTGACGTCAACGAAATGATCCTCGACGCGGTGTCCACTGTTGAAACAAGACAACTTGGCTTTCTCGACAACCCCTTCGAAATTGCTGTAATCCCCGTGTTTTTGTCTGGGGTCTAAGGTGCGTGGTGGTTTCGGAGCGAACGGTAGGTTGCCGGCCGCACAACTAGTTGTTGCACCCTTTAAGATACTGCTTTGTGTTTTGTGATGGCTTTCCTGGGGCGTTGCCCGGGCGTTGCCCCATGCTATTACGTGTTACGCCTTTGGCGTAACTTGCGTCTTTGGCGTAACCCTTCGGCGTAACTTGCGCCTTTAGCGCAACTTGTGTTTTCAGCGTACAGAAAACCACGCGCGGCAGAACTGTAGGCTCGGGCAGGATGACCGCGCGTATTTCACGGGCGCGATATGGCGCGGGCAGGACGCAAACACCTAGTTGACGGCGCCGGATGGCGCGGGCAGGATGACCGCACCTACTGGGCCGGGAGGTCTGTTCCGCGTCCCTGTCCGAAAATGAAAAGCCTTAGACAACTGCCGGGGTGGTGTTGTGTGCAGGTCACCCGATGCCGCGGAGTGATTGGGGGTTCTTTTTTTCGTGTTTTAATTTGCGCTTTTCTTTTGGAGTGAGCGCGGCTTTTTTCTGCTGTTCTCTTTTGCCTTTATCTTTCTTTCCGGTGTCGCCCATGTCTGTTCCTCCTTGGTTGAAAATGACTTCTATACCTCAACTTTACTCCAAAGCCGTTCCCACTTGCCACATGTAATGTCACCGCGGGTTTCTAGGAGCTATCCCAAAAGCGTGTTCGGCCGATTTTGGAGTGCGGGAGCTTAGAGGTTGTCTCAAAATTGCCATGGGAAGTAAAAGAAGGGATTCGACAACCGTCAGGCCTTGCCATCAGACGTCTTGGGCGGGGCATGCGGTCACCCGGGAGCGCGACGCCAGTCCGAATCGGAATTCGGACCTACGAAGCCGACCAGCGTAGGGTTCGATCTCCGAATGGGACCGGCCACGAGATCAGAATTCAGTCCGAATCGGAATTCGGACCTACGTACATAAAATGAAGCCGCCCCGTGGGGCGTGCCGTCTTTTGTGGCGGAGCGCCTTTCGGGACGACTCCATTGTCAATGTACTTTAGTGGGCGAACACGCCGGCCATTCGCGCGCCGACGGCGGTTGCGCTGAAGAACACAGACGCGCCCGTCACCAACAGGCCCACAAGGACGAGGGTCAGCGGGGCATATCCGATCAAAGCCAGAATGCCGAGCGCGATGGCACTGACGCCCACAAAGGTCTCCATGCCGGCGGCGGCGTTCATGGCTTCTTCGGCTTCACGGCGAACCATCGCCGGTTCCTCGCGGCGGACCATAGGGGTCTCTTCGCGAGGAGCCCGAATGGGTTCCTCGGTCGTAATGAGCCGTTCGTGGCTTATGCGGGAAAGCACGCCGGCGCCGATCAGCAAGACCGCGCCGAACATGATCACCGAAACCGGCAGCAGAATGGCTTGCTCAACGCGGAGCAGGCACAGGATTCCCAGCGCAATGCCGGCGATCCCGCCCAGGAACTCGACGCTTGTTCCGCCGCCGAACTCCGTGATTTCAGGCGCCCCGCTGCCATAGTGGGCAACAAGGTCGGCATAGCGGGCCATGATGGCGCCGCCTTTCAAAAAGAGGCCGACGCCCAACACGATGACGGCGATCGACGCCAAGGTCACCGGCAGCACATTGGCCAGCCCTAGTATGGCCAGCACGACCGCGCCCAGTCCGACTAGGGATTCCACCGCGGAACTGGCGGCAAAGATGCCGTGCTTCCTTTTTTGTTGTTCTTGATGTTCTGTAGTAGCCATATCGCTTCCTTTCACTTCACTCATGCGAGTCCACGCTCGCACCTGGTTAAAGGAGCAACTTTAGTGCCATCAGGCATTTATGACTAGAATTGGCGCTTTTTCCGGTTTTGGACTGTCAAGAATTTACACATACTGAAACATTATTGGACACCGCGTCTGGAGGTTTGGTCCACAGGGCAATTTTTATGGACAGAAGGTGGTTTTTGTTGCGAAATTCGCAGTTCAGTACTATAATCAGGTCAGGTAAAAAAGGGACGCCTTGGGGTGGAAGGGAGCCACACGTCGTATGGCACGACCTGACGTTCGGGACACGATATCGAAGATCAGCAGTCTGCCGACCTTACCGTCGATACTGACACAAATCCTTGCCACAGCGGCAGATCCAGACAGTTCGGCGATAGATTTGGGGAGGCATATCGCGAGTGACCAGAGTCTATCGGCGGCGTTGCTGCGGTTGGTGAACTCGGCGTCGTACGGCCATTACCGGGAAATAAAAGACATTGCGACGGCGATAGTGATGCTGGGTTTTTTTGAGGTCCGGAACCTGGCGTTAAGCGCGACATGTTTTCGCCATTTTGCGGGGTCGCGGCGGTCGGCCAGTGATTACGACCGGACGCAGTTGTGGCGTCACTCGGTGGCGTCGGCGATGGCGGCGGAACGGCTGGCGAAACGGCTTCACGTGGACGGCGGCAGCGCGTTTGTAGGCGGGCTGCTCCACGACATCGGGAAGGTGGTGTTCGATGTGCTTTACCCGGACGAGTTTCGGCGGGCCTATCAAAAGGCGCGGCTGGAGCGGAAGTACATCCGGGAGGTGGAGCTGGAGTCGTTCGACCTGGACCATTCGGTTGCGGGAGAACTGCTGGCGGAGCATTGGAACCTGCCGCACGTGATTGTGGAGAGCATCCGGTTTCACCATGAGCCGCACAATGCGCTGGCGGATGGGCGGCTGGCGTCGTTGACGTCGTGGGCGGATTTTGTGACGTATCAGTCGGGGCTGGGGGAGAACAGCAACGGCCGTGACACCGAAGCGCCGGAGGAGTCGCCGGTATTGTATGTGCCGGAGGCGGTGTGGAAGACGGTGATGGGGGAGTTGGAAACGAGCCACGAACGGATCGACTCATTTTTGGGGGTGTTGCGGGGGTAGAGATTGCAGGCGAGACGCCTGCGCTACAACTATCCGAGGCGTTCGCGGAGGTGGTTGCGGATCTTGATGAGGGAGGGGAGGGACTCCTCGGCGTCTTGTACATGCTCGCCGATCCAGCGGATCACGGTAGTGATGACTTCGGTGCGCCATCGGCTGACGGGGCGTGCGACTTCGTCGCGGAGGTATTGGACGTCGCGGAGGAGCGAATGGCGGGCCTCTCCGTCGACGGGTGCGTAGTCGGCTTCCTCGACGAGGCGCTCGACGAGCAGGGGGAGTTCGGCCATGTCTTCTTCCTGTTCGCCGGGCTTGACGGGGAACAAGAGGTTGAACTCGTAATGGTTCTCGACGAGATCAATGCCTTTGGCCGTGATCCGGGCCGCGGCGAACATGGGCGGGTTGTAGCCAATCATGAGTTCGACGAGGCCCCTGTCGCTGAGGTAATACATGTTTGCGAGGAGGTCTTCGCGCGAGAAGGATCCGTCTTCGAGCAGGTCCTGGGGGCTGAGCATGTCGAGGGGCTCTTCAAAATAGCGCTCGTACAACACGGTCAGTAATCGTCGCCGCACGCTCTTTGGATGCTGGGAGCTCATTAGCCAGGCAAACTCCGGTTTTGTCGTCTCGTGCATGGTAACGGGTTCGGCTGCGGGGATCAATTAAAAGGGGCGGCGGCGAATGAGGTCAATTGGACGGATCCGACCGATCAGACGAATCGGACCGATAATTGCAGGCGGGACGCCCGCACCACAATATGATCTATTGTACGGGGGCGGGCTGCTGCTGGGGTTTTGCCGCTTGCTTGTATTTTTCCGCCTCTTCTTTCCGGAGCACGTATTTTTTCTCAGACAGGTCGAGCGGGACGTTGCCTTTGACTTTGGCCTCGATCATCAGGTCGGTAGCTTCGTCCCACATCGTGGGGTTCTTCCACCGTGCGTTCTGGAGAAGGGCGGCCGCTTCGAGATAGAGGCCTTGTTCCATGAGGCGGTCGGCCTTGATCTTCATGATTCGGCCGACGGCAAACGGGTCTTCGGTAGGCTGGCTCATGCTGTCGTAGATTTTGATGGCTTCATCGCGGAGTTTTTCGGCTTCGGCCTTTGCGAGGGCGGCGGCTTGGGGATCGGTGGCGATTCGGGCGCGTTCGGCGGCCTCATTGGCCTGTTTTTCTTTGATGCGGCCCTTGTTTCGTACGATGAACGCCGGGGCGGTGAGGTTGTCGGGATTTCGCTTGAGGTAGGTTTCCCACCCGGCGAGTGCCTGTTCGTACCGGCCGGCCTCTTCGAGCGACCTGTTGAGCATGCGGGGCACCCAGACCTCGTGGGGATACCGGACGGCTTCGGTGAGGTATGTGACGGCCTTGTCGTAGTCTTTCATCTTGAGGTTGTAGATGGCGTAGCCGAGATCGAAGTAGAGCTTGTAATTACGGGGGTTTTTGCGGATACCGTCTTCGAGGAAGTCGATGGCAATATAGTAGTACAGTTCTTTTTCGCCGATCCGGGCCTTGTACTTTTCGTTCCACTGCTTGAGGGGTTCGGGCGTATCGGGCAGCTTGGCGGTCATGTTGTAAGCGAGGTGCCATGCGCCCAGTTGGAATGCGTCGACGAACGTGGGATCGAGCCAGGTGCACATTTTCATCAGGGGGATCATGCGTTGTTCCATGCCCTGGTGCCAGTATCGGTCGACTTGGAGCCAGATAAAGTTGGCCGCAACCTTGCGAAACCCGAAGAAGATGTTGGCGAGACTGACATTGACGCCCTCGCTGTAGGCGGCCGAGGGGTCAAACTCGGAGGCGACAGACGATATTTTTCGGTCCCGGCTGTATTCGAGGAACTCTTCGCGCTGCTTGGCGAGGACGTCGCCCGCGGCAAGTTTGAAGACGAGGTCGCTGTACTGCTCGTCCCCTGCGGCGATGGTCATTTTTCGCATGGGCTTGCCGTCGGCGTCGTAATCGTCTTCGCCGATGGGCAGGTCGCCGGGGATGGCGGGGTCGGCGGCGTCGATAATTTCATTGTAGAGAGCGACGTCGAGTTTTTGTTGATCGGATTGGTCGGTGTCGCCCGCGAACAGGCGGGTCTGAGTGGATTGAGCGAGTATCCAACGGTAGAACCGCTCGGACTCGCGCAGATGGCGTACGCGCGCACCCTGCCAGGCGGCGAGCGCGAGGGCGACCGCAAAGCAGACGATGACGAGCGCTTTCTGGGGCATTTTCATAAACTTCTCACATCTCCTTGCGGCGGAAAATCCAGTAGGCCATGACATACCCGGCGACGGCATAGAGCAGGCCGTAGGCGATGAGGTTGGGGAGCAGGATGTCGCGTGGGGGGTCGTTCGAGGCGAGGTAGAGGATCTGATTTTTGAGGCTGAAATTCTGGAGGTTGGGCAGGATCTGGTAGAGGCCGAGGGAGATGTAGCCGATCATTTTGTCGATCCAGAGTTCGGTCTGGCCGGATTTTGCGAACACGTCCTTGAGGTATTCGGTAAGGTTGCCGGTGATGTAGATGAACAAGCCGGCGATGGTGGGGAGGACGGCCGAGGTTGCCGCGCAGGACAGGGCAAACGTGAACGCGGACACGATGAGGAATTCGAAGTAAGTCAGGAGCGTCGACCACAGCAGGAGGGTCGGCATGATCCGTTCTTTGAGGTAGAGCGCCACGAAGAACAGGGCCGTCATCAGGATGAGGTTGAGGATGACGATGAGTTGTACGCCGGCGAACTTGCCCAGGAGGTATTGGAACCGTCTGACGGGCTTGGACAGGACGGTGTAGATGACCTTGTTTTCGACTTCGGAGGGCACGACCGAGGCGGAGATGAAGATGGTGATGAGCACGCCGAAAATCGAGATGGCGGTCACGCAGAGGTCTTTCATCTGCTTGGCCTGCATGTCGATCTCGCCGACGGGGGTTACCTGGGTGAGGAACGAAGTCATGAAATTGGAGCCGGCGATGACGAGAACGCTGAAGATGAGGATTGCCATGAGGATCTTCTTCCTCATCCCTTCGCGCCAGGTGTAGACGGCGATAGTCCAAGTGCCCCGGACAAACGATGCTACTTCCGACATGGCTGACCTTTCTGTGGCTTACGCGAGCGTTTTGTTTTCAGCCGCGCCGACTACGCGCACGAACAGTTCTTCGAGCGTTTCGCGGCGCGGTGCAATGCTTTGGATGGTGGCTTTTTCGGCGCGGCAGATTTCGAGCGCGTCGTACACGGACAGGTTCTCGGGGACGCGCACGACCATTTTGGTTGCGGTGGCGTCTTCGACGTGGAGGCCGGCGGTGTTGAGTTTGGCGATAAGGCCGCCGGTCGGGTCGGTGATGTGAATCAGAACGTCGCGCTGGGTGAGCAGTTCGTCGACGGTTCCGATGGTTTGGAGGACGCCGTTGTAGAGGATGCCGACCCTGTTGCTGATCAACTCGACCTCGAGCAGTTCATGTGAGGATATCAAGAGTGTTTTGCCCTGGTCGCGCAGGTTGGAGAGGATGTCTCGGATTTCTTTTCGGGCGATGGGATCGAGGCCGGTGGTAGGCTCGTCGAGAATGAGGAGGTCGGGGTCGCTGAGGAGGGCTTGGGCGAGGCCGATTCGCTGGCGCATGCCTTTCGAGTATCCGCGGATCATGCGTTTGCGCGCGCCCGTCATGCCGACGGTCTCGATGGTCTTGTCGATGCGCCGGGTAAGGTCGGAGCCGCCCAGCCCGTAGAGGTGGCCGTAGAACCGCAGGACTTCTTCACCCCGGAGGAAGTCGGGGTAGTAGGCGCCTTCGGGGAGGTAGCCGATCCTGCGCTTGACGGCGGCGGCCCCGATGTCGTCGGAGCCGAGAATGCGCATGGTGCCCGAGGTCGGAAAAATCAGGCCGAGGAGCAGCTTGATGGTCGTGGTTTTCCCGGATCCGTTGGGGCCCAGGTAGCCGAAGATCTCACCGGAATCAATGGTGAGGTCCAAGTCTTGGAGTGCGCGGACATCCTGGCTGCGAAAGCTGGATTCGTAGACTTTGGTGAGTTTTTGGGTTTCGATCACTGCCGGCACGGGCGTACGCCTTTCAGTTGTTGGGAATGCCGCTTGTGGCTTGTCTTGTCTTGCGGTATTTCCCGTCAAGAATCACGTTACTTCTTTGCTCAACAAGACGTTGATGATATCAAAGCACGGGGTTTTAGTCAATAAAACCACCGGGCGTTACTTGGCGTCGTTGTTGGGTTTAGCCCCGAGAGCCTCGATCACTTCGGAGGCGGGCGGCGGGTCGTTGTCCCAGTAGTGGATCTGTACGCCGTCCCGCACCAGGGCGAACCGCGGGGGCACCGTGTCGTACAGGCTGGAAAACTTGAGAAAGTCATCGCCGAGGTTGAACAAGGGGAATTCGGGGTTGGTGGAGTCGCGGAATTCATCAAGCTTTCCGGGTTCGGGTTCGTAGCAGATGGCAACAACTTCCGGCACGCCGGTCTGTTGGGCGAGTTCGTTAACCTTTGCGACGGTTTCCATGCAGTGGGTGCAGTCCATGTTGTAGATGGCGACAAGATATTCGCCTTTACCCAGGTCGGTGGTCTCGCCGTCGGATTGGAAGCGGAATTGGGCGAACAGCGGGGTACCGGGCGGCGCCGGGGGCTGAACATGCGCGTAGGAGTAGCCGGACACGGCGAGAGCCGCGACGACGGCGGCGGGCATTGTCACGGCGAGCCTGCGCCAGGTTGAACTGAGCCGGCCGGTCCAGGCCAGCCCGGCCCAGGCAGCAAGCGCGAGTGCAGCGATTAGGACGTTCTTACCGATGGAAGCGGCGGGGGAAATTTCGATGGGGCCAAAACAGCCGCAGTCTTTGAGGTCGTTGAAGAGCCAACCGTAGAGGATCAGGCCGGTGAAACCTGCCAGGAGCGCCAGTATGCCGGCGTAGGTGAGGCCGCGCAGGCGGATTTTCAGCAGGAGCGCGGCCGCAAGGCCGGTTTCAACTGCCAGCGTGACGAGTGCCGCGGCCTGGATGAGCGAGCGGTCGCTGAAGACGCCGTAAAATGAGATTTGTTTGATAAACAAGTTGACGTCGGCCGCCTTGAGGATGGCGCCGACAAGAAATACGGCGGCGAGGACTAGCTCGACGGGCCGTGCCGATTTGCTGAGTAAACGCTTACATGTGGACATCGCACATTAAGTCTACGAAGCAGACAGCCGTCTGTCAAATGGGAAACGGGGAACGCGGTATGAAAAGACTGCAACAGGCACACCCGCTGCTCGGGGGAACGTCACAACGGCCACCGGTGGCGGCTGTCAAACGCGCCCGAGTTCAGCGAAAAGTGTGGAGATGATCAGGGTGACCAAGTCATTCTTAGATTGCGGCGCGTTGCTCGACAGTCTTGAAGATAGAGATTAATCAGCGTTTGGTAGGGGATGCCGGTTTCTTCGGACTTCTGCTTGAAATACTCGATGACGTCCGGGTCCAGCCGGAGGGTAATCTGCTTCTTAAGCCTCTTGGCGTAGGGGTTCCGCCGAGATTTCATTTTTGAGAGATCGTATTCGGCCTTCATGTCAGTACCTCCGATAATGTTCGGATTCAGACGGCGTTGCTTTTCGCGCGGAGACGATGCGAATAACTCCTTCAGACTCGCGATAGCAGTGGCATACCAGGAGGAGGCGCAATTTAGGACTTAGGCCCAAGAGGAGAAAGCGATTTTCCCACTCCGAATGTTTTTCGTCATAAAATTCACGGGCGTGATCGTCATAGAATACCGACCGCGCCTCTTCAAAGCCGACGCCGTGCTTTTTCAGGTTTGCCTGGGCCTTTTTCGGGTCCC
>JAPLKX010000413.1 GCA_026387845.1 Candidatus Hydrogenedentota bacterium
GCGCGTGCTCGAGCGGAAGATGGCGTCGATCTTCAGCCAGGGGTTTACGTTTGCCGGCGGCGTGAAAGAAGTGGCGGAGATTCTTAACCGGATCGAGCGCAACGCCGAGAAGTCGATCATGGCGGATCTCGAAGAGCGCGACCCGGAACTGGCCGACGAGATCGCGCGGCTCATGTTCACGTTTGAGGACCTCGTATACGTCGATGACACCGGCATTCAGCGGGCGCTGCGCGAAATCGAATCCAAGGAACTGGCGCTCGCGCTCAAGGCGGCCAACGATGATGTCAAGGGAAAAGTCTACAAGAACATGTCGGAACGGGCGCGCGAGATGATCCAGGAAGAGATCGAGTTTATGGGCCCGGTCCGGCTGAGGACCGTCGAGGAGGCGCAACAAAAAATTGTGGGCGTGATCCGCCGGCTCGAAGACGCGGGCGAACTGGTGATTACGGGCCGTGGCGGCGGAGACGAAGACGAAATAATTGTATAAGGGGGTTGCGGGACCCCGTAGTAAAAGGGCTGTTGGTATAAGTCCTCGGCCGGCATTTTGCCGGCCGGTAGTGATGGGGTGCCGCAATGAATAGAGTGTTCAAATTGACCTCGCAGCGGGTCCCGCGCTCGCTGGCCCGCTACGAGCGCGACGTCCTCGAAGACATCATCGTCGGGCTGGTCCTGCCCGAACCCGAACCGGACACGCCCGAAACCGTCCTGGCCGCGGCCCGCCGTGAAGCCGAGCAGAAGGTCCACGAAGCGTACGCCGAAGGCATGCTCAAGGGGTTTGAAGCCGGCAAATCGCAGTTTGACGCGTCGGTGGCCCAGGCGGGTGACGCGCTGCAGGCCGCCGCGGAAGCCGTTGGGCAGGCGCGGCAGGCGTTCATCGACTCGCTGACGCCGCAAGTACTGGAGCTGGCGACCGCCATCGCGGCGCGGGTCCTTCAGCGGGAGGCGACCATTGATCGTGACTTGGTGTTGCGCACGGTCGAGCGGGCGCTCGAACATCTGGCCAACCACGAGCACGTCACGGTGCGGCTTAACCCGGCCGACCTCGAAGCGGTAAAGGCGCGCCGGGTCCAGTTGCTCGAAAGCATAGACGGCATCACCAAATTAACCGTGGTCGCCGACGAATCCATCACCCCCGGCGGGTGCGTCGCCTCCTCGAACCTGATGGAGGTCGATGGCCGGATTCAATCCCAACTTGATGCCATCCTCGACGCCCTGCGCGATGTCGACGGCTCGAGCCGCGAGGAGTGAACTTGGCCCCTGTAAGCCTCAACGACCAGATCGCGCGCGCCCGCACGGTTGATCCCTTCGCGCGGTACGGCCGGATCGTGGACGTGGTGGGGCTTACAATCGAGGCGACGGGGCCGCCGATCTGCATTGGTGATTTGTGCCATGTCCAGCCGGCAGGCGGTTCGGCCCGGATCCCGGTCGAGGTCGTGGGATTCCGCGGCGACCGGATGCTGTTGATGCCGCTCGGCCACATGGAGGGGATCGGCCCGGGCAGCCTGTTGATCCCCACGCACCGCCCCCCGTCCGTGACCGTTGGGCCGGGCCTGCTGGGCCGGGTCGTCGACAGCCTCGGCCGGCCCATCGACGGTGGCCGTGCTATCGTTGGCCGCCAACGTGCGCTGCTTGTGGCGGATCCGCCGCGGCCGATGGCGCGCCGCAGGATAATCGAGCCGCTGTCCACGGGTGTGCGGTCCATCGACGCCTGCATGACGTGCGGCAAAGGCCAGCGCGTGGGCATTATGTCGGGCAGCGGCGTAGGCAAGAGCAAGCTGCTTGGGATGATCGCGCGCAACACGAGCGCCGACGTCAGCATAATCGCCCTGATCGGCGAGCGCGGCAGGGAAGTCAAGGATTTTATCGAGGTCGACCTCCAGGAACAGGGGCTCAAACGGTCGGTGGTCGTGGTGGCTACGTCTGACGAGCCCGCGCTGCTCAGGGTGAAGGGCGCCTACCTCGCCACAGCCATCGCCGAATGGTTTCGCTCGCAGGGCGCGGACGTCCTGCTGCTGATGGACTCGCTGACGCGGTTTGCCATGGCCCAGCGCGAGATCGGCCTGGCGGTTGGCGAACCCCCCACGACAAAAGGCTACCCGCCGTCGGTGTACGGCCTGATGCCGAAACTGCTCGAACGCGCGGGCACCTCGCCCGAGGGCAGCATCACCGGCATGTATGCGGTACTCGTCGAAGCCGACGACCTCAACGACCCGATCGGCGACGCATCCCGAAGCATCCTCGACGGGCACGTCGCGTTGTCGCGCGGGCTGGCGTCGCGCGGCCATTATCCGGCGGTGGACGTCCTCGAAAGCATCAGCCGGTCCATGATCGATGTGACTGGAAAGGACCACCAGGCCCTCGCCCAACGGCTTCGCCGCGTGCTGGCGACGTACCGGGACGCGGAAGACCTGGTGAACATCGGGGCGTACGTCCAGGGCAGCAACCCCGAAATCGACACGGCGTTGCGGCTGATGCCGGGGGTGCGCGAGTTCCTCCAGCAGGGCCTGTTCGAACCCGCCCCGTTTGAAGAAATCCAGGCCAGGATGCGAAAAGCCCTGACACCGTAGTATGCGTTAAATGATCACGGCCCGAAGTAGGCCGACTTCGGCGAAGCCAGCCTACGTTATGCTAAACTAGCCTGAAATCAACTGAGGGTATTGCCAGTGCCCAGGCGCCCGGCACAATTTGACACGCTGTTCCGAATCCGGCAGATCCAGCAGGACCTGCGTGCGCAGGATTTTGCGTCGGCGCAGCGGCAAGTGGCGGCAGCCGAGCAGCAGCGCAGCTCGCTCAGCCAGGAACGGCTGGGCCTGCTTGACGAAGCGGGGCAGCGCGCCCGAAAGCGGTTTGACGCCCGTGAGATCCGGGCGTTTTACCAGCATGAGCGCCATCTCGCCCGCCTCATCGACGACGCGGACTCGGAGATCCGCCGCCTGCGCGCGGTCGCGGAGGAGCGGCGCGTCGAGTTGGAGGAGGCGATGCAACGGCGCAAGATGGTCGAGAAACTGCGCGAACGCAAGATGAACGATTACCTGGCGGCCATACGCAAGGACGAACAAAAGCTGAGCGATGAAAAGGCCACGGGCGCCGCAGCCGTTGCCCGCGGCCGCGCCCGCAGCCGGGCCAGGACCTGACCGAGAAAGGAGCAACAGGGCCGATGGGCAAGTTTCTGGTTTTCTTGCTGGCGCTGATTGTGTTTGCGGCGGCCCTGCTCGTCCCCGTGGCGTTGACTGGAAATCTCAACCAGCAAGGATTCGATAAAATATTCAAGAAGGGAGAAGCTGCGCCGCCCGTAGCCGCGCCCGCGCCGGATCCCGCCACGCCGCTGCTGCGGGCGATCAAACAACAGCGGGACGAACTGGGCAAACGAGAGGCCAAAGTGCGCGAGGACGAGCAGCGCCTTCAAACCATGCAGTCCGATCTCGAGCAACTCCGCGACGAACTCCAGGGCATACTCGAACAAATCCAGGCCAAGCTCACCGAAGAAGATACCGACCAACAGCAGCGGCTCGCCGAAGTGGCGCAATCTCTCTCCAAAATGAAGCCACGCAACGCCGCCGATACCCTCAAGACGTTCAGCGCTACTGAGGCCGCGGGCGTACTCAGGCTCGTCAAAGACCGCGACAGGACCAAAATCCTCGACTCGATGGACCAGGACCAAGCCGCCCTGATCCTAAAGACGATCCAAGAACCCCGGATCTGACACTGCCGCACGTGGGCATCTTCTCCAAGAAAATACCTGGGACCATTGGGACCTTTGAGATAATTGGGGCCTTTGCAGCTTCGCGTCCCTGACCCTTCCGCATCAATCCGCAATCCGAAATCCGCAATCAACTTTGAGAACCTCAACTCTCACGTTCTGCCAAAGGAGAGATTATGAGCCTTTTTGTACTCCCCGAAACCCATGCCGCTACTGCCGCGCCGCCCGCCGCCCGTGGCCGAACTTCCAAGGCGACCACGGACGGTTTTGCGCTGATGCTGGCAGAGTCGACCGCGGCGTTGCGGCCGGAAAGACCCACGTCAGGCAAAGACTCGGCGCGGGAACCCGAGCCTGCAGAGGAAGTCGACCCGGCCTCGGAAACAGATCCGCCCGCCGCAAAACCGGAGGAGCCCTCGGAAACTGAGGATGATGTCGATCGCGACACCGCCGAAGATGCCCAGGCCCGAACCGCGCCTGCCGTCGGCGAAGCGGCAAGTCAGGCCGCTATGGCTGCCGCCGCGGCTGCTGCCAATGCAACGGCGAATGCCGCGGCCGCCGTCGTCGTTGAAACCGCCGTAGCCGAAGGATCTGCGGGGCCTGTTGGCGGTGCAGCTTCCCTCGCGGCTGTGTCAGGCGAAATCGTTATGGCGGTTGGGGCAGATGCCGTAGCCATGGAGGCCGCGTTCGACCAACTGGCACTGACGCAGGCGGATCGATCTGCCGCGCTCGCGACGGCGCCTGTCTCCGCCGATGGGCCCGCGGCCGAACCGTTGGCCGCGTCGTTGCTGGTAACCGCCCCCGAGCCTGCCGTGCCGGGTGGCGCCGCACAAATCCCTGCTCCCGCTGCTCAATCAACTCCGGGGCAGGCCACCGCGCCGCTCGTCGACGCCAAACCGGCACTCGCCACTCAAATAGACCTGCAGTCGCCCGCGCCCCCTGCCACGCCATCCGCCTCAGCGGATTCGCAACAACTTCCGGCGGCACCGGCCCTCGCGCAGGCTGCCGCGCAGGAAACAGCCGCACCCGGGGCGGGCATGATTCAGGCCGCGATTGCCGCGGCCGTTCGCGATGCCGCGCCGGATTCCCCCGCGGCGGAAGGCCCGCCCGCCGTGCCTCCGGCCGGCCCCGGCCACGCGCCCGCCGCGCCAGCCGAACATGTCGCTTCCGTGCAGAGTTCCGCCGCGCCCGCTGCGCCTACGCTCGACAACGTTGCGCAGTACGTGGTGCGATCGGTGCGCCTGATGGTCCATGACGGCCAGAAGACTCTCACGGTCCGTCTGATTCCGCCAAGCCTGGGCGAACTCCACCTCGAGATCAGCAGCGTCCGCGATAACCTGCAAGTCCGCCTGATGTCGGCCAACCCCGTCGTGCGCGACGCGCTCGAAAGCCAGTTGACCAGCCTGCGGGACACGCTGGCGCGGTCCGGTGTCGAGGCATCGAGCGTGACGGTGGCGTCGGGCTCGACGTCGGGGCAGGCATCGCACAACCTTTTCAGCGGCGGCCGCCAGGATGGCGGATCTGCCCCCTTTGACCCTCAGTCCAGCCCGGGACAAGACCCG
>JAPLKX010000618.1 GCA_026387845.1 Candidatus Hydrogenedentota bacterium
CTCCCGGGATCGGTGCCGTCGATGGGGGATCTTGCGTAGCGCGGATTGAGCATGTCGAAGACGCCGGCGTTTTCTGTGCGGGGATCACTGCCGTGGTTCAACTTTCTTGACAGCCCGACGACCTGGGAACTCGCGGACTACCAGTGGTTCTTCGATCAGTTGACGCACATGCGTTGCAACTTCGTTGGGTTTCACGTGTACGACAACGAGCCGTTTGCGACTTACGAGTTTGAGGGGCAGTTGATCGGGGGCGAACCGCTCCTGAATACGTCTGACAGCGTGTGGGGCACGCATCCGATGCCGACCAGCGAGTTCTACGCGGGGGCCGGCGAGTATTTTGACAGCGACGTGTTCGGCGCGAGCAGTTCGTTGATCGAGGATCGGGCCGAGTCGATTCGGGCGGCCAAAGCGACGTTGCGTCAGGCGTTGACGTACGCCAAAGGCCGCGGGCTAAATGTCTGCCTGGGTTTTGAACTGACGGGCGACCCGCTGGACCCTGCGGTGCAGGCGCGGTTCGAGGCGCGGCTGAAGGCGCTGCTGGCGGACTACCCGATGCTGGATTACGTGTGGCTGTGGGAACCGGAAGCCATGGGGGTGGACCCGGGCGGGGAGCCGGCGTTGCGCACGCCGCTGAATACGATCACCCAGCGGTGGTCGGATGCGTTCAGCGGGGTCAACGGGTTTGACCGGCAGGCGGAAGCGGCCCGGCTGACGCTGTTCGGTCTTCATGCGTACCGGGTGCTCGAATCTGCCCGGCCGGACGTGCGGCTGGTGATGAGCGGGTGGGGCGGCGACCAGTGGCTCCACTGCAGCGACTTCTACCCGGGGATGGACAAGCTGATGCCGGAGGACGTGGTGTTCTCGGCGCTGGACAACATTGACGTGACGCCGCAGGTTAGCGCCGCATATGGGCAATTGAGCCCGAAACGCCAAAGGTGGCCGATCGTCTGGTTCGAGTTTGATGGCGATCAGTGGGCGCCCCAGCCGAATCTCGAGGACGTTGCGGGGGCGTGCCGGGACGCGCTCGACAAAGGGGCGCAGGGCCTGCTGGGCATACATTGGCGGACGCGCGACGTCGAAGAATCCGCGACGTTTTGCGCGCGGTTCGCGTGGGACACGACGCTGACGCCGGTGAAGTTCAATGCGCGTCACGCAGAGGATTTGGTCGGCGGCGGCAAGGGTGGCAATCTCATGCCGTACCTCGAGCGGCTTCAGAACCTCGGGTACAGGTGGGTTGGCGGTGCGGGGCAGGCGGAATGCGGGGCGTTCACGTGGCCGGGGAGCGAAGAAGAAAAGAAGGCGGAACTGACGGCGGTAGGGATCGAGCTTCAGCGGATGATGGGCGGGCCGTCGTTGCCGGAGACGATTGCGCGCGGGGTGACCAAAGTCGAAGCGGGGATCGTGCCGCTCGAGAAAGGCCCGCTGGGGCTGGTGCTTTCGGCGGCGTTTCATTTGAATAAACCGGAGATGGGGCCGGCGCAGACGGCTGTTGCAGATCTGGTGGCGCAGGTGGGCTACGTGCTGGCGTGGACCTCCGCCGCGGAACAACTGAACCGCGACTCGCAATTCCAGGAGTTGATCGACGCGGGCCGGCTGGATGATGCGGCGGGCGCGATCGCGTCGTCGCCGCTGGCCGAGGCGCTGCACCTGTTTGCGGGCCGGATGCGGACAAAGGGCGAGCTGGGCGTGCTGGCCACCATCAACGCGAAAGCCTGGGCGGACGTGCGGGCGCGGGCGAATTTCTCGCCGGACACGCTTGCGCGTCTCGAGGCCGCACCGGAGTGGTTCCCGGAGAAACCGCAGTTGATCGTGATGCCGGACCGGGTGATCTTCACGGGCGCGGGCGATAAAACGCCGCACGTCGTGTTGAAAGCGCGGGCGTTAGGCGCGAAACGGTTCAGCGAGGTGACGCTGGAGCGGATGGGCCGCAACACGTACAGATTAATCCTGCCTGAGTCGGTTGAGCGCGGAACGCCTTACGAGTATGGAATCGAAGCGCGGGGCGGGCGCGGGACGCGGTTGTCGTGGCCGGCGGGTTTCCCGGCGGTGACGGCGACGGGCGTCGAGTTCGCCGCCGAGGCGGAGCCGGTCCCGCCCGCGCCGAAACTCAATCCCGTGCGCGACGTGAAGGTGCAGGCGGCGTTGACGCCGGACCTGTGGCGCGGCCGGCTGACGTGGGAAACGCAACCCGGTGAGACCTACACGGTGTCGCGCGACGGCAAACCGCTGGCGACGGTGGCCCAGGGCTGGTTTGAAGACGCGGCCCCGCCTTCCAACTCGACGGTGCAATACGAGGTGGTTGCGCGAAACGTGGCGACCGGGGAGACGGC
>JAPLKX010000536.1 GCA_026387845.1 Candidatus Hydrogenedentota bacterium
AACAAGTTCACCACCACCCCGCCAGGCTCCGACGCCAAAGCCGATGCCGTCAACGAGGCCGGGTTGAGCAAGCTCGGCGGATATTGCCTCAAAACGTTCCAGTACGAAAAAGCCATGCTCATGTTCTCGACCGCCTGCGAACGGTATCCCCAGGGCGCAAACTTCTACTACAACAAGTACCGAATGGCCAAATGCGCCGAAAAAATGGACGACATCCCTCTGGCCGTGGATTTGTTGAGGAACCTGATACAAGTCAACGCCAACAGCATCGACAGTCGAGTACCCGAGAACGACAACCTCAAGGCCCGCTCCGACAAACTCGAGGCCGTCAACAACATCTGACAGCGCTTCATTATTTGGAGAAGTGCGGCAGCTTGGATGCTGCGAAACCCATACAAATCCCGGCTGTCTTGTGGTGCGGGCGTCTCGCCTGCACGTGTAATTCTCTGAGCAACGTTGGACGGCGGTTTAGCAGGAAGAGCCATGAAAGGCGCCGGTAAACTTGCCACGTGCAGGCGAGACGCCCGCACCACAAGTTGCCTCGCGTGTGATTCTGATGCCCATTGATAGGCTTATGGCCGACTTCAATAAAGTCGACCTGAGGGGCGCATGATGTTGACCGAAAAAGTGGCGGGGCGGATACCCGTGCTCGAGTGCCTTAAGGCCGGCAAGCGAAAACCGCACCGGCTCTACGTGCTCGAAGGCGCGCCGGGACTCGACGAGATCCAGCGGGCGGCGCCCGGCGTGCCCGTCGTCTCGATGCCGCGACGCGAACTCGACCAGATCCTGCCCGGCGCCGTACACCAGGGCGTCATTCTCGAAGCCGATCCCCTGCCCGTGCTCAAATTCGAATCCTGGCTCGACCACGATCATCCATCGGACGCCATAGTCGTTGTGCTCGACGGCGTCGAGGACCCCAGAAACTTCGGCGCCATCGTCCGCAGCGCCGCCGCCACGGGCGCACAAGCCGTCATGTTCGCCAAAGACCGCGCCGCACCCATCTCGCCCGTTTCGGTCAAGAGCGCGGCCGGCGCCATGGAATACCTCGATCTCGTCCAGGCCACCAACCTCGCCCGCGCACTCGACGCCATGAAAGAGAAGGGCTTCTGGATCGCCGAACTCGACGAGGCCGCCCCCCAAACCATCTGGGACGCCGACCTCTCCGGCCGCATCGCTCTGGTTATCGGCAGCGAAGGAAAAGGCGTGCGACGGCTCGTCAGTGAACACTGCGACCTCCATCTGCGCATTCCTCTCACCGGCCCCATCACCAGCCTCAACGCGTCCGTCAGCGCCGCCATCGCACTCGCCGAATGCCTCAGACAAAGACTCAAGTAACCCGTTGGGACGCCCCCCGGCTTTCGTGGGGGGTGTCCCTCTTTTCGCCCGTCCCTGCCCGTCCATGTCAATCCGCAATCCGAAATCCGAAATCCGCAATACCCCCAAACCCCAAACCCCATTTCAAACTGGCCCCGCTCAAATGCTAAAATGCCCTCAACTCAATTGAAGACAGGCCCTGACATGTTTGATCAAATAGCGGAAGCGGCGAAAGACTACCGTGTTGTCCTTGAACCCGATGAAAACACGCCCGAATGGTGGGCGGGTGCGCCGTCGGCGGTGTTGTCGCCGCGCGGGGAATTCTATTTGGCGGCGCGGATGCGTGAAGGCAGAAGCCCCCGGGGCAAACGCGGGTACGAGATCCGCATCCTCAAAAGCGACGACGGGCGCCGCTTCACGCCCATAAACCGCATCCGCAGAGAAGACGCCGGCGTGCCGGGGTTTGAACGGCCGGCGCTGGTTGTCGATCCGGTTACCGGCCTGTACCGGCTCTATGGCTGCTCCCCGCTGGACACCGGCTGGTCCATCATCCGGTTTGACGACGCGGAAGACCCCGCGGCGTTCAAGCCGTCAACCGCGCGCCCCGTACTCCAACCGCTACCCGGTGACCCCGCGTTCGCACGCGTCAACGGATACAAAGACCCCTTCATATTCTTCCACGCCGGACGCTGGCACATGTTCGTGATCGGCTGCGACTTCATCGAGCGCATCCATTATTTCGTCAGCGACGACGGCGACGTCTGGCGGGCCGCCACCGTCAATCCCGTTATGGAAAACACCGGCTGGCACAATTTCTACACGCGGCCCGCGTGCGTGTTTCCCATGCGCGTGGGGTACCTGCTGGTTTACGAAGGGTCCTGCATCGGCTGGCACGACCCCGTCTACAACATCGCCACCGGCCTGGCCTACACCCCCGACCTCAAGGCGTTCTACGACCTCACGCCCGACAAACCACTCCTCAAATCCACCACGCCCGGCGACTACCACACCTGGAGGTACTCGCACTGGCTGCCCGTCGGCGATCAGGTCTTCATGTTTTTCGAGGCTGCCCGCCCGAACAACACCAACGAAGTCCGCCTCGCAACCTTTACACCCGCCCATGCTCTATAATGTTTTGACGCTGCCCCCGGCTTGGGCTTTTGTTGGCTTCTTCTAGTTAATTGGTGCGGACGTTTGCATTGGATGTGCAATAGAGCCATAATAGCTTGACAGAAGCAGTCGGGGCATTACGGCGGCAGCTTCTCCATCCATAGTCCTTTTAATCGCTTCAGCGCATTACCGCCAAAGATCTTCAGAAAAGGCCGTTTTGTTGCGTACTTAACCGTGAATCCATTTCAGAAACCGCGAGTTGATCCCGGAAATCTTCTGGAATGGGTCAGAAAGAATGTGAACCTGTAACGGCTAGGTTGAGTTCGTGTGCATCTTGTCCATCAATACCAAGACTGTCAGTGCTCCACGAACGGCTGGACTTCCACAAAATTGAACGCGGTTTCGGCGCCGGCCTCGCCACGGTCGCTAATGGCCAGTTCCGCCGTGGGACCAGTTGCCCGAAACACCGCACGGTGCAACGTGAACCACGCAGGATGACGCTCCGAATACGGCTCAACCTCGTGCGAGTAGCAACTGGGATAGGCAAAACTGAACCCAAACTTCTGCACAATGTCCGCGCCGGCAACTTCGATGTCGATCCGCGTTTCCTTTTGTACATCCAACTGCGCGGGATCCGCCGCAATGGCCTTGACCGAATATAAACGGCCCGGCGTCAGTTGTTGCAGCGGCTGCAAAACCCGGTTCGGTTTTTCCCCGGCGCGTTTCATCCAGCAGAACGTGTCCCCCTGCTTTGTTTCCGGGTAGCGGCCCTCGAGCCAACTGAACCCTTTCATGCTGCGCGAATCGATTGAGCCCTCGTCCGCGGGTTCGGCGCGCCAGTGGTCCAAGCCGTCGGCAAAATCCGCGTTTTTGAGGTGGGGCAGCAGGTACGGGTCCTTGTTGAACCGCGCCGTGTTGCCTTCGATGCAGTAATGGCGGAACAGTTTTTGGGCGTAGCGCAGCGATTCCTCGTCCGCGTAATCCGCCATATACTCCATCACGCCGTACACCCCGTCGAACTCCGGGGCCGTCGCCAGCGCGTAAAACTGCATGTCAAGATACACCTGGTAATCGGCCGACGGATTCAGGTTGAGGCTCTCCGGCGGCGCAGACAAGTAACCCAGGCATACCACCATCTGTTTCTCTACACCCGGCAGTTCCTGTTTCCACTTGGCGAAATGACTCTTACACCGGTCGATCTCCTCTCTCGCATCCTGCTCATCTTTGCCTTCGCGCAGGTATTGCTCCCAAACGAACAGGTCGCCTTTCTTCATGAGCTTCTTCGCGAATTCAAGGCTGGCCGGTTCATCCCACATGTTGCCGCACCAGGCGTAGAACTCCTTCCCCGCGAACCCCGGCGTCTCGTGCAGCCTCCCCCACGCCTCCGCCCACGCCGCATAATGGCCCTCGCTCGCCCCGATGAACTCGTCCACGATCAACCCGCCAAAACCCGGCTTTGTTACCACAGAATTCTCCGCCCAATACGCATACACCGCGTCCGGCGACGGCGCCGTCTCGTTTGACAGACCCGGTAACGACGCGTTCGACAGCCATTGCCGGCCCTCCCGCAACCATTCCGCAAACTGGTCCGGGTCCACCTCCGACCGTGTGACAATCGTGTTGACGTCCGGCAGCACGTACTTCTCCATGTAGGCCCAGTCGTACGGGCCGTAAGCGGCTATGTGCGGCTTGGTCGGGTAATAGCAATACTGGATTTCAGGTATCGCGCGCACGTCCAGCCGCAAACCCTGCGCCCCTTCCACACGCAATTGGTGCGCCCCTTTCGGCAGCTTTACCATGGCCTCAGGCGCACCGCTGCGAGGGTTTGTTCGCCACACCAGCGCCGAACCAGCGGCATCGATCACGGCACGCGGTTCAGCGCCGGCCGCTTTACCAACCCCGATAAAAATCCAGCCGTCGCGCGGATTGCTGAAATCGACCGATTCCGCGTCCCCCGACAGCGATTCCACCTCGGCCAGTTGCGTTACCACGTTATTCAGCCGCCGCGGTTCGGCAGGACCCGCGTAGGACGCCAAAGAGGCACAGACCATTGTCGCCAACAGTGCAGCCAAAGCTTTTGTGGCCATGAGACAAGCCCTCCCGTTTGTGGACGTTTTGAACGATTCGCCTGATGGAAGTCAAGAAAGGACTAACTTCAACGCAACCAATGTGACGCCGACGGTGTTGATGCCCGTATGATACAGCGTGGTGAAAGCAAACGCCCGCAGTCGGGAGTGCGCGGCGAAATGGGCGTAGCAATAGCCGAGGAAAGCGCCAGTCGTAAAGGAAAGCGGGCTCGAGTTGATCGGATGCAGAAC
This sequence comes from Candidatus Hydrogenedentota bacterium, assembly GCA_026387845.1. GTDB lineage: Bacteria > Hydrogenedentota > Hydrogenedentia > Hydrogenedentales > SLHB01 > JAPLKX01. Next base: position 4,743 of record JAPLKX010000536.1, read on the forward strand.
CGTCATCATCAGGGCCGCCGCTACGATAAAACCCCAAGGCCGCGACGGCCGTGGGCCCTTTTTCCAGAAAAACCACTTGCCCAATTGATAGACAAGCGTACATTCCAAAAGGGTCTCGACCACGGGAGACAGAATCAGCGCGCCAACGAACAAAGCCGGCATGGCTGAAGGTGATATTGTCGGTGGTTTGTCTCCAAGAAGAAAAGCCAGCGGCAAGATAATGACCCACCGCGCAAGCCAGAGGTACACCGCGAACCGCCAGTCGCACAGCCCGTCAATTCTGTTCAACAAGCGGACGGATGCGTGAGGTACAACGTCTCCGGCGCCCAATTTGCTTCCCCCGGACATCTCTGCTAAAGCCAAAGCCCCGGCCGAAGCCGGGGCTCACAGATTTCTGGTTTGCGTATCAGAGCACGGTAACTTTTGTCGCTTCAGGCCCCTTCTTCCCCTTGGCCGGCTCGTACTGTACGCGCTGGCCGTCTTTTATGGATTTAAAACCCGGCATTTCAATGTTGGAATGATGGACAAACAGATCGCTGCCGCCATCGTCCGGCGTTATAAACCCATACCCTTTGTCGTCGTTGAACCACTTTACAGTGCCACTAGCCATTTCTTTATCGCTCCTGGAGTTCATATTTTTCGGGCCGAACCCCCATGGTATGCCCGGGACGTCTCGTCCCCATGTTTGCACTGTCAATGGCCAATCCATCTCTAGCACAAGATAGTAAGTATAACTTCTTTTCCCGCAAGAAACAAGTTTTTTGGCAGATTTTTCAGTTCAGCCTGTCGGACCCAAAATGAGCACCTGGCCGACCGCCGTCCCCGCCGCAATTTCGCTTCGCCCGTCCCCATCCAAATCAGCCGCAATGGGCGCGCCGGACGCCGCAGGCAGGTCGTACCGCCACACAACCCGGGCCGCGCCGTTGTTGTCCCCGACCGCAGCGCGCCCGCAACAATACACAGCCCAACACTCCCGCCCCCCGGAACGCTGACCGGCGTAACCCCCGGCACACTCCGCCCGAGATCAAACGAGGCCACCACCACCGGCGGCTTTCTTATGTCTCCACTGAGCGGCTGGATACCAGTCAGGCCGGAATTCTGCCGCGCCTCCGGCCAGTCGCCGGGCGCCGAAACCAACGCAAGAATCGTCAGACAGGAAAATGTAATCATTCGGGCATCATACGGCACTCGGGCTTGCTTACCAACTCCGCACTACCAACTTCGCACTGAGAACTTCGCACTTCGCACTAGAAACGTTTGCCTTTACCGTCTCGGGCGCGATACCATCCCGTCATGGCACAGAATGAGAAAACCGGGCCGGGGCCGGGTGACAGCGAGGCCACCTTTATCGTCGATGAAGCCACCGACGAGGTGCTTCGGCTTCACCTCGAGAATTTCGAGGGCCCGTTTGAAGTTTTGCTGTACCTGATCAAAGCGCAGGAAATCGACATCTTCGACATCCCCATCAACAAAATCACCGACCAGTACCTCCGTTTTCTCGACCTGATGCGCGAGGAAGACCTCGATGTGGTCGGCGATTTCATCGTCATGGCGGCCACGCTCATCCAGATCAAATCCAAAATGCTGCTGCCACCCGAACTCGACGGCGAAGACGAGGAAGTCGAGGAAGAAGACCCACGGCTCGAACTGGTCGAGAAACTGCTCGAGTACCGGAAGTACCGCGACGTGACAGAGCGGCTTCATCGGCTCGAAGAGATCCGCGCAAACTGGTTCGCACGCACCGTCAAGGCCGAGGTCGAGCACGTCGAGGAAGAGGAAGAGATGGTTGACCTTAGCGTGTACGACCTGATCCAGGCGTTCCGCGGCGTCCTGCGCTATTTCAGCGATGGCCTGAGCCATACCGTGATGGGGGAGGGGGCGTCGGTCGACGACAAGATCACCTACATCGAAGATCAACTCGCGCTGCACGGGTCCCTGGCCTGGATCGACCTGTTCAAATCCTGCCGGACCCGCGTGGAACTGATTTGCTGTTTCCTGGCGATCCTCGAGTTGTGCCGGATGGGCAAAATCAGAGCCCACCAGCAGCACACGTTCGGCGATATCAGGGTCTTCCCGGCAGGAACGGAGCCTCCCAGCGATGTGGCCTCTGCGCAGGCGTAAACCGCTCGGACCGGCCGGCGAAGACCTCGCCGCAAAAGCACTCCGCAGAGCCGGCTACACCATCCTCGACAGAAACGTCCGCCTCGGAAAATACGAAATCGACATCATCGCACGCGACGGCGACACCACCGCCTTCATCGAAGTCAAAACACGACGAGACGACTCCGTCGTCCCCCCCGAAGACTGCGTCGGCGGCACAAAACGCCAGCACATCCGAAAAGCCGCACGCATCTACATCAGCCGCCACGACGAACCCGAAACATACTACCGATTCGACGTGGTTTCCGTCCTGACCCCCGAATCCGGCAAGCCCACCGTGACCATCCACCGCGATGCATTCAGGCCCGAGTAAATAGGGACAGCCCCCGGCTTTTGTGGGGGGTGTCCCACTTTTTTGACTTTAGAAGATGCTTTAGCTGTGCTGGCCAAAGCAATCTTCTTCCACCTACACCAGCCCCTCGGCCTCGAGCCACCTGATGCAATCCAGAGCCGCCATGCAGCCCGACCCCGCCGCTGTGACGGCCTGCCGGTACGTCCGGTCTTGGACGTCCCCCGCGGCAAACACGCCGGGCACATTGGTGCGCGTGCTGTTGGCCTTCGTGAGGATATAGCCTTCCTTGTCCGTGTCGATGGCCTTCGCGAACAATTCCGAGTTCGGTTTGTGCCCTATCGCCAAGAAACAGCCTGTCACCGCAATCTCGCGTTTCTTCCCGGTCACCACGTCCGTCAGCCGCACGCCTGTCACACCGTCCGTGTCGTTGCCGAGAACTTCGTCCACCACCGAGTTCCACTCGACGACGATCTTCGGGTGGTTCATCACCCTGTTGGCCATGATGCGGCTTGCCCGGAACGCGTCTCGCCGGTGCACCACATGGATTTTGCTGGCAAACTTCGCCAGGAACAACGCCTCCTCCATGGCCGTGTCACCCCCGCCCACCACCACCAGCGGCTTGTTGCGGAACCGCGGCAGCGCCCCGTCGCACGTCGCGCACGGCGATACCCCGTGGTTGAAATACCGGCGCTCGGACTCGATCCCCAGGTACCTTGAGGCCGCGCCCGTCGCGATTATGACACTCTGGGTCTGGAACACGTCCGTGCCCGCATGGACCACGAACGGCCGCCGGGAAAAATCGACGTCAGTCGCCGTCCGGTACAGGAACCGGGCGCCAAACCGGCCCGCCTGTTTTCTCAGCAGGTCCATCAGGTCCGGGCCGGTTATGCCTTCGGGGAAACCGGGAAAATTCTCGATTTCCATGGTGGTCATCAACTGCCCGCCAGGCAGGATTTCCTGGCTGGGCTCGCCCTCCAGCACCAGCGGCTGAAGGTTGGCACGCGCCGTATAAATCGCCGCCGTATAGCTCGTCGGACCCGATCCGATAATAATGACGTTATCCATGCGTTGTGACTCTCCTGCGGGGTATAGGGCGATTATACGCGCCAACCCCGCCGGGACACAAAGCCGGGACGCCCCCCGGCCAGGTTGGGCAGGTTGGGACGCCCCCAGTTGTGGGGGGTGTCCCCGCTTTCCGCAACTTACACAAATTTACACAAACTTAGGGACACCTCCCACAACTGGGCCTGTCGATTTAATGTAGCCCATCAATTTTATTGACATTTAAGTCCTTATGACTTATAGTTATCGCATCGGGAGGATTGCGAGGGACTATGGAACCCAGAGAGATGC
>JAPLKX010000095.1 GCA_026387845.1 Candidatus Hydrogenedentota bacterium
GAGACGAACTCGCTGTCGACCCAAACCAGAAAGCCGTTACAAACATCGTGTCTGTCCCCGCTTTTTGCGGCATGAATACGTTAGCGAATTTATGAAGTAGCCCACTTAGAAACCCGCCGCCCACTCAGGATCGGCCTTTTCTAGAACGCCGACCGGATGGACTGTCCGATTTTGGCGGCCAGGATGAAGTCGTTCTCGCTGAGCCCTCCGATCTTGTGGGTCCACAGCGTAACGAGGACTTTCGCGTAACTGAGGTAGATGTCGGGGTGGTGTTCCTGTTCGTCGGCGATGGCGGCGACTTCATTGACAAAGTTCACCCCTTCCAGATAGGTGTTGAAATTAAACTCCTTTTCCAGATGATGTCCGTCGACGACGCGCCACCCCTCGCCCAATTCGCGCTCGAGTTGTTCGAGCGCCTCCCCCTTGAGTGGTTCGACGCCGCCCGCGCACGGCACACATTGTCTATCAGCCAACTTTTCTGCCATGGTCTTCCCTTATTCCTGTTTGAGTTTCCGGGCGACGTTCGCCACCAGCCGGCCTTGAAACCGCGCGATCTCCAGCTCATTGTCGCTCGGCCAGCGGCTGCCGTCGAGGCCGGCCAGCGTTCCGGCGCCGTACGGGGAACCGCCGGTGATTTCATTCATGTTGAGGAGCCCTTTTGCCGAATACGGCACGCCCACCACGATCATTCCCAGGTGCAACAGCGTCGTGTAAAACGTCAGGGCCGTGGTTTCCTGCCCGCCATGCTGCGACGCCGTCCCCACAAAAACTCCCGCCGGTTTACCCACCAGCGCGCCGGCCATCCAAAGCTGGCCGGTCTGGTCGAGGAAGTTGCGCATCTGGGCGGCCATGTTGCCGTAGCGGGTCGGAGTCCCAAACAGGATGCCGTCGGCCTCGGGCAACTGCTTTGGTTCTGCAATGGGAATATGCGCAAACGCTTCCCGGGCCTTTTTTGCGCCGGACTTTTCGAGCACTTGATCCGGCACCAGTTCCGCCACCTGGTACAGCCTCACCTCGGCGCCGGCCACCTCGCGCGCGCCTTCCGCGACGGCCTCAGCCATCCGGAACAGGTGACCGTACATGCTATAGAACACCACCTGGATCTTGACCGCCATTCCTTAGCCTCCCTGGGTATAAACCTCAGTCGCGTGTGTCTTCATCGCGCCCCGAAGAAATTCCCGTGGTCGACTCGACGTCTTCCTCCTCCAAATCCAACTTCAACGACAAAAACTTCAGCAAGTCTTTCAATGTAACAACACCAACCAACTTGTCATTCTCAACCACCAAGAGACGGCTGTTTCCCGAACGGTTCATCGTCCCCAGAACCTTGAGCGGATCTTCGTCCGGCCGCACCATCGTGTTCACGGCGCAACTCTTCAGGATGTCGCGAACGCTGTGGACGTCCCACTCCTCGCGCGGGACCTCCTTGACTTCCCGCGTGCTCACGCATCCCGCCAGGCGGCCGTCATCAACCACCGGGAAAAACTTGTAATGAAACTTATAGATGTAATCTTCAACAAGATCCCGCACCGACACGTCTTCGGGGACGGTGACCGGATCCGTCCTGACGAACCGGCGCAGGCTCTCGCCCTCGAGCGCGCGGCGCACCAGCAACTGCTTGTAGGACATCTGCGAAGCCGCCCGCATGAACATCCCGATCATGAACCACCACAGGCCGCCGATGATGTTGCCCGTGAGGAATGCCAGCACGCCCAGAACAATTAACAGCACCCCAAAACCCGATCCGATCCCGCTGGCGATCTTGGTCGCCCATTTCAGATTGTCACGCGCCGCCCACAGGCCCGCACGCAACACACGCCCGCCATCCAGCGGAAATGCCGGCAGCATGTTGAATATGGCCAGCACAATGTTCAGCCACGCCAGGTACCGCACCACCGAAAAAGACGGCCACGCCCCCGCCGCGCCCACGCTGCCGTGCAACCCGAAAAGGGCCAGACCCAGCGCCACGCTCGTGCCCGGGCCCGCCACCGCCATCAAAAACTCCGACTTCGCGCTCGGCGGCTCGTCCTGCATTTCGGCCACGCCGCCAAACACAAATAACGTGATGTCGCGGATCGGGATCCCGAAATGGCGCGCCACTATCGCGTGCCCCAGTTCGTGAAGGATGATCGACCCGAACAAGCCCAGCGCGCCGCCGACCGCCATCCACCAATACGTCGCCGTGGTCTGGTTGGGGAAATAGAACGGAAACACGCCCCGCGCCAGCGACCACGTCACCAGCACCGCCAGCAACAGCCAGCTTGCATCAATTTTAATCGCAATTCCGAAAAGATGGAAAAGGGTCAATCGTCTTGTAAACATGTTTAATCTCCGTACCGGTTTTGTTCGTCCAGGTGTAAATGCGCAACCAACGGCAACTGGTCCGAGGCGATCCGTGCACGGAGTGTGCAGCTTACCTCCACTTCAAGTCCCTTGAAGCTCTCGTTCAGACCGATCCGATCAAGCGCGCGCAATTCCAGCCATGTCGAAAAACGGTTGTTACTGACCGCTCCTATTTGTGCCATCGGCGCCTCGGCCGTTCACCGCCGTTGGAACGTTACGCAGTCGGCCTGGTCCTGGCCATGATCGACTACGATGTTCGGCGCCTGGCATTCAAACGACTCGTTGTACATGCACACGTCGACACGGCAAGCACCGACACCTGCAAGACCGTCATACTCGGCGCGCTGGTCGCTCTGGAAGAATGTGTCGCACGCGGGCCGATCTCTTCCGCCGACGGTGATGGCGCGCGCATGACAAAAATTGTCCATGTTATAGCCGCACTCCGCGACATTGCATCGGGATACCCGAGGCATATCCAGGCAAATGCGTTCCATGATTCAGCCCTCCCCGCGGTTTTAACCGCGGCGATAGTTGTCAACGTTCTATTTAAATTCAGGTTTTGCCGAGCAGCCCGAAGGTTGCTGTTGAGCCCCGCCGGATTCGGGCCGGCCATATGGCGCCTGCTGTCCCTCCGGCATCATGTTGCCCATCATTCCGCCGCGGCCCTGGCCCATGGCGTTGCGCATCATCGGCATGATCGTGCGGTGCATGCCCATCATGCTCGCCGCACGCGGCCTCAACTGCTTCACCTTCGCCCATTGCTCGGGTTTGAGCACGCCCAGCGCCTGCTCCTGCGCCGAATCTATTATCGCGTCCAGTTGGGCAACCTGATCTTCCGTAAGACTCAATTCCTGCTGAAGCGCCAACAAGCCCTGCGGGTCCGCCGGATGGATCCTTGCCCGCATCAGCATTCCCGCGCGCGCTACCGTCTCATCCGGCACCCCGGCCTGTTTCATCCGCATTTGCATGGCCTTGCTCTGATCTTGGCCATGACCCATCTGGCACACCGGGCAGGGGCCCGCCATCCCGCCGCCTTGGCCTGCGCCATGCTCCTGCATCTCGGGCGCGGGTTTCTGCGGCGTCTCGGGCATCATTTGCGGCGCCGGCTCCGGCCGGCCCATCGGCATCCGCATCCCGTGGTGCTCCGTTTGCGGTGTTTGCACGTCCTGCTGCGCTGTCGCCGCGCACGCCAATACGGCCAGTCCGGCCATCAAAACCACAGCCGTGTTAATCTTCATTGCTCGGCTCCTTTTGTGTGCGCACATCGATGCAATCGCTGCTCCTAAAGCTAACAGTCCCGCCTTCTTCACAATTTCCCGGGATCGCGGGCAACGGCTTGTATAACTGGCGAATCACGTTCCCGCGTGCGTTTCCACATCCGTGTGCGCACGCTGACGGATGTCTTGCGGCGCTTCCCGTTGTTCCTGCACGCAAAGGCGCGCCCGCGTACGCTCCTCGTCGACGCGACCCATTACAAACGCCGCCCGCACCAGGCCCTGGCAGATCCACCACGTGCTGAACGTGCCATGCTCCAGGTCGCCCACGTACAACACCTCATCGCAGTCCAAAACGTCCCCCCAAAATTCCCACTTGTACTCGAAAAACTCCGAGAAATAATAGGGAACCCCACGGTACTCCTGGCGCAGGCCCGTCATGTTCCTCGAGGCGCAGATGCCCTGATCGCGCGCGTTCTGCATATGTTCGCCCCGCCGGCGCCGCCCATAGATCAGATCCGGGCAGTTGGCCACGTCGCCGGCCGCCCAAACGCCCGGCACGCTCGTCTCTAAAAACTCGTTGACATAGATGCCGTCATCTACGTGGATCGGCGTGCCCTCCACAATGTCCACCGCCGGTTCTACGCCAATGCCCGCCACCGCAAAATCAACCTTCAGCCCCTCGCCCGACTCAAGCTGAACTTCAATCCCGCCGCCCGCCGCGTCGGCAAACCGGCTTACCGTCTGCGACAGCGCCATCGTCACACCCCGCTCCTCGTAAAGGCGCAAAAAAAACTCGTTCATCCGCTCCGTAAACAGAAACGGCATAAGACGGTTTTCCAGGCATACGAGCGTTACCTTCACCCCCATGCGGCACAGGCTGGCGCTCAGTTCAAGGCCCGTAAAACCCCCGCCTATCAGCACCGCCGTCTCGGAGGTCTCGGCCTGGGTTCGTATAGCCTGGGCATCGGCGATGTCGCGCAAATAATACAGCCTTTGCGAATCCGCACCGGCGCAACGAAATTTCAGCGGCTTAGATCCCGTCGCGATCAGCAGCTTCTCGTACGTGACCGTATCGGCATTTTCCAGCCGGAGCGCGCTTCCCTCCGTGTCAAGCTCTGAAATCTTGGCCCGCAGCCGCGTCTCGATCCCGGTGTCCTCATAAAAATGCGGCCGGTTCACCAGAAATACATCGAGCGGGACCCGTTGCGTCAGATAGGCTTTCGACAAAGGATAGCGGTGGTATGGCAGTACCGGCTCCTCCGATACCAACGCAACCTCGCCGGGACCGGCGCCGCGCGCCGCCAATTCGCGCGCCGCGTACCCCGCAGCCGTGCCCCCGCCCGCGATTACGTAGGCATAATGCGACATCGGATACCTCGGCCGGAGCCGCTACTCCATGCGTTCCTGTAGAAGCCTTCTGCCCCGGAACAGCCGCGAACGCACTGTACCCAACGGGCAATCCATGGCCTCGGCAATTTCCTTGTAGGTCTTGCTCTCCAGGTCCGCCATGATGACCGCCCGCCGGAATTCGTCCGGCAGCGACTCCACGGCCTGCTTCGACTCCTCGTCCACCAACTCCAGCAGCGTCGAAAAACCGCCCGCGTGGCGACGCGACCGTTCCGCGGCAAAAAAGTCTTCGGCCGCGGCAAGCGTGGTGGACACCGATTCTTCTGCGGCCGGCTCAAACTGCTCCTGGTAGATCTGGCGCAGCAGCGAGAGCAGGCCCGCCTTGAGGTGGTTGTCCTGGTAGAGTTCGTGATCCTGCAGAGCTCTCACGACCGTCGCCTGTGTGACCTTCTGGGCGTTGGCCGCGTTGTGGGTGAGTGACAACGCAACGTCGTACAGGCATTCCAGAAGCCCCAGCACGCGCTGCTCGTATTCCTTTGACCGCGCCGGCGGTTCTTCTATTATAGTATTCAAGAGGATACTCCGCCCCCAGGTTTTTCCCCGTGGAGTTTAGTTGGATTCATGTCTTGGTCGCCTTTTTGCCATTCCGCTGTTTGGATTGGTGCAGTGCAAGTCATATGCCAATGCCCTGCCCCCATTGGGAATGCACCGTAAACACAGGATGTTCCGTACACGTCAGCGATTTCGGCAGACGGAAAATCACAAAAAGGCGCCCGCCGGGGCGGTACTGTATCGAGTTTCCACACCGGCTCTTGTATAGATCCTATACGGTGCCTCGCGGCCCGAACCCGCTCAAAATCGCAGAAGGAGATCCACAATGCCAATCGAACGTTCAGCCTCCAGCACCTGGAAGGGCTCACTCAAGCAGGGCCGCGGCGAAGTATCCGTCCAGAGCGGCGCATTCCGCGATCTCGCCGTGACCTATCGCACCCGGTTCGAAAACAACGGCGGCACCAACCCCGAAGAACTTGTCGCCGCCGCACACGCCGCATGTTTCAGCATGGCCCTGTCCGCGCAACTGGGCGAGGAAGGATTCGAGCCCTCCCTCATCGAGACCACCGCAACCGTCACCCTCGTCAGGACCGACACCGGGTATGCCGTCACCAGCGCGCATCTGGAAACCGAAGGCGAAGTCGAGAACGCCACCGACGAACAGTTTATGCGCGCCGCCGAAAACGCCAAAAACGGCTGCCCCATTTCCAAACTGCTCGCCCCAGGTCTCGAATCACTCACACTCGATGCAAAACTCCGAAAACCCGCGGGAAGGCTGTAGGCTGTAGACTGTAGGCCGTAGGCAAAAAACAGACGGAACGCTTTTTGGTTTTTCCTACAGTCTACAGCCTATAGCCTAATGCCTAATTTCGCGGCGGTGCGCCTCGAGATCGTAACCATGCTCGCGCAGATGGTTGATCACCTTGCGCTCATTTTCGAGCACTTGGTCGATGGCTTTCGGCAAGTCGTTGAGCCCCTCGATCGGAATGGACACAATCCCGTTGCAGTCCGCATGAAGGATATCGCCCGGATGAACCACCAGCCCCCCGACCTCGATTGGAATGTTCGCCTGCCCAACATCAATATGGCCGTGCGACACCACCACGTACTCGCTCCACACTTTCATCCCCATCGCGTGCAGCGCCTCGAGATCCCTCACCGACCCGTCCGTGATGATGGCTTGCGCGCCAAGCACCTGCACTTGCGTGCCCACGATCTCGCCCCAGTGCGAGTACCATCCTTTGCGGTGGCACATGTCTTTGACGACGCAAACGGCGGGTTTGGGGCTGTTCGCGATCGACTCGACCCATTTGAACCGTTCGGCTGGATCGGGCGTGAAATGCTCGTCATATTCCACGATCGTGCATGTGGTCGCATAACCCACGACCCGGCCAAGGTCGGGAAACCGGCAAACAATCTGCGGGCCCATAAACCCCTCGCGGCGCGGCCGCACCTTCAACAACTCGATCGCATTGGAAATAGTCGGGCTGTCAACCGACAGCAACTTTTCAATCAATGCAGGTGTCAATTCGGGCGCCATGAATAAGCCTCCTCTTCTGAAGACCATATTCTTTCATCCCGAATAGCGTTCATGCAACATCCCAGCCTGTTTGGAGTGCGGCAGCTTGCTGCCGCTTTTTCGGCGTGAAAGCCTTTCTTGACAAGTGCGACATAAGGTAGCAGGAAAAGCCTTGCCCTACAAAAAAGCGGCAGCAAGCTGCGGCACTCCAAATAGGCCAGCATTTTCTGCATTTTCTTGAAGGCTTGTCGCGCTGGTGGCAGCATGTTACTATGCGGCAGCCGGAAAAACGGGTCGAAAGGGAGGAGTTATGAGTGCTCGCCGTTCAGCCGCGTCCTTTTTTTTGCTTGCTTTCCTTGTAACAATCTGTGCGCTGCCCAGCGCAGGCGCGGGCTGGCCGGCGTTTCGCCATGATGCCGCTCGCACCAATATCGCCGACGATGTCCTGGCGGCCCCGCTGGCGTTGCAGTGGACGTTCGCCCCGATTCACCCGCCCCAGCCCGCATGGCCTCAAGAAGGCAAGGAAAAAGACCGCGTGCGGTTTGACGAGGCCTTCCACGTCGTTTCTGAAAACGGAGCCGTGTTCTTTGGCTCGTCGGGCGACAGCAAGGTCTACTGCCTTGACGCGGCGACCGGCGAGATCCGGTGGTCGTTCATCACGGGCGGCCCGGTGCGCGTCGCGCCGGCCCTGGCCAACGGCAAGGTCTATTTCGGCTCCGACGACGGCCATGCCTACTGCCTCAACGCCGCCGACGGCTCGCTGGTGTGGCGGGTGCGCGGCGCGTATGCGCCAGACGAAATCATCGGCAACGGCAAGATGATCTCGATCTGGCCGGTTCGGACCGGCGTGCTGGTGGACAAGGCCGTCGCGTATTTCGGCGCGGGCGTATTTCCCCACGAAGGCATTTTCATCTGCGCGGTCAACGCCGACACCGGCGACATCCTCTGGCGCAACGACACCACCGGCGAGATCGGCTATAAGCAGGAATTCGGCGGCATTACGCCGCAGGGGCCCATGCTGGCGTCCGACTCGACTCTGTTCGTCACGTCGGGCAGGGCGATGCCTGCCGCGTTCCGCCGAGACGACGGCGGCTTCCTTTACTACCTCTCGCCGGGCGGCAAGGTCGGCGGCACCTGGGCGCTGCTCACGGGCGACCGGCTGATCGCCGGGCTCGACGGCAAGCGCGTATACAACACCGAAAACGGCGTGTCGGCCCATGACACCGCCTACGCCTGGTTTCCCGGCCAGCACCTCGTCGTCACCCAAAAGCTCGCCTACATGATCACGCCCACCGAACTGGCTGCGCTGGATCGCGAATCATTTCAGCAGGCATCCCAGTGGCGTGGCCGGATTGAAGAGGAACTCAAGCCGCTCCGCGAACAACTCAGTGGGCTCGTAGATCAATTTGAAGAGGCCACCCCCGCCGATCAGCCCGCCATCAAACAGCAACTCGACGTCGCCCGGGCACAGGCCAAAGGGCTTGAAGATGAGATCAGCCGGATCGAAGACGCGGTCCACAGATGGCGGCGCCCCTGCGCCCTCACCGACTGCCTCGTCCTGTCCGGCGACACCCTATACTTCGGCGGAAACGGCGCCGTCGCAGCCGCTTCCGCACCTACCGGCGGCGACCTGTGGCAATCAAACATCGAAGGCAAAGCCTGTGGCATTGCCATTGCCGACGGCCGGATGTTCGTCAGCGCCGACAACGGGCGCATCTACTGTTTCGCCAAAGACGCCGGCGCCGCCGCCCGCGTCGTCGAGCAGAAACCCGCCGCGCCCGCAGCCGCCGATCCACAACGGGCAAAAATCTGCGCAGACGCGGCCGACGCGATCGTCGCCGCCACCAAAATCAAGCGCGGCTATGGCCTGGTATACGGTTGCGGCACCGGCCGGCTCGCGCTGGAACTCGCAAACCGGACTGACCTCCAGATCGTCGCGGTCGATTCCGATCCCGCCAATGTCGCCGCGGCCCGCAAGCTGCTCGATGACGCCGGCCTGCTGGGCTCGAGAGTGCTGGTCGAACAGGCCGACCTCAGCGCCCTGCCCTATTCCGACTATTTCGCCAACCTCATCGTGTCCGAGAATTTCCTCGGCGGCAACTGGACCATTGACAGCCCTGAAGAACTTCTGCGCGTCGCGAAACCTTGCGGCGGCGTGGGATGTTTTGGCTGGCCGGCCGGTGTTGATGTGCCCGCGGCCGAACGTAACGCCGACGGCATCCAAGCCTGGCTGGCGTCCCGCGGCAAATTCAATATGAAAACCGACGAAACGAATGGCTGGTGGCTCGTAGTCGAGCGGGGCCCGCTTGAAGGCGCCGGCAAATGGACCCACCTCTACGCCGATGCCGGCAACACCGCCTGCTCCGACGATCAACTCGTCCAAGGGCCGCTGAGCACGCTCTGGTTTGGCCGTCCCGGCCCCGAATTGATGGTCGAGCGCCACGCCCGGGCCAACGCCCCCGTGGCCATGGACGGCCGCCTGTTCGTCCAGGGCGAGAACGTCATCATGGCCTATGACTCGTACAACGGCGTCCTGCTGTGGGAGCGCCACATCCCCGGGGCGCTCCGCGTCCGGGTCGACTCCGACATGGGCAACCTCGCGCTCACCGAGGGCGGCCTCTATGTCGCCACCGACGGCAAATGCCTGCGGCTCGATCCCGCCACCGGCGAAACACTCGCGACGTTCCCCGTTCCCAAACGCAACGACGGCTCGCCCGCGCGATGGGGATTCCTCGCCGCCGACGGCAACACCATCTTCGGCTCGACCGGCCGGCCGCACAACCTCGCGTACGGGGCCGCCTGGGATCAACTCGTGACCGAAGACGGTAAGTGGCGCCCGATCGAAGACACGCCCCTGCCCAAACAGCCCCTGTACCTCGACAGAATAAAGACCATCATGGACG
>JAPLKX010000554.1 GCA_026387845.1 Candidatus Hydrogenedentota bacterium
AGCGCGGCGCGGCGTTGAGCGGGCGTTTCGCAGGCTGCAAGAATGCATAAGCAGAGTGCCGCAATCAGCAGCAGGATGGTTGTTTTTTTCATGTTGCACCTCCATACAGGGGCAAAGTATTTACCTCTAGAGAGGAAGGCGCAGCGGGGAATATTTATGCCCAGGTTCCGGGGAGTGGCCCGAGACGTTCAGCGGTTGCCGCGCCACAGATCGATGGGCCGGCGGACGCCTTTTGGGCGAAACGGGAGAGGGACTTTTGCACCGGTTCCCGCGGAGTGGTAGCCGGCGTAGAGGATTTCCATGACGACGCGTCCGTCGTTGCCGGTGACGATGGGCTGCTCGAGGCCGCGGACGCACCGTGCGAAATGGCGCATTTCCTGGGGGAACCCGTAGTTCCAGAGTTCTTCGTAGACGGGGTAGGTCCAACCTTTTGTGGAGGGTGCTTTTTCGACGGCGTACCCGTAGCCGTACTCGCTGTAGGTGGGTAGGGCGTTGCCCATGTGGAGGTCGGCGTAGGTGAGGCCGCCTTCGCCGTAGATTTCGGCCCGGTCGTGCATGCCGCCCCTGCGCGCCCAACTGTTCTCGACGACGCCGACGGAGTTGTTGTCGAATTCGATGATGCAGATGGAGTCGTCCTCGCCCTGGGTTTTGTCGGCGTGGACATAAGTGCCCATCTGGCAGAACACGCTGCGGATAGGGGGCCTGCCGAGGAACCACCAGCAGAACAGAGCGCCGTGGCAGCCCATGTCCATGAACACGCCGCCGCCGGACCGATCGACGTCCCAGAACCAATCGGCATGGGGTCCGAAATGTTTTTCAGCCTGTTTGACGAGATAGATCCTGCCGAACGCGCCCTGGTCGGCCATTTCTTTTGCCTTGACGTATTTTGGCGTGAACATGAGTTCTTCGGCGTAGAGGAGCAGGACGCGTTCGCGCTAGCACACGTCGATCATGGCGTCGGCTTCTTCGAGTGTCATGCAGAGGGGCTTCTCGCAGACGATGTGCTTTCCGGCGCGTGCGGCGTCGGCCACGATTTGTGCGTGGAGGTAGTTGGGCGCGGCGATGGTAACCATCTGGATTTCGGGGAGGGCGAGCAGGTCGGCATAGCTGGTGAAGGCGCGGGGAATATTATGTTGCCCGGCGAAAGCGTCGGCGTGGCCGGGTGAGGGGGATGCGACGGCGACGATATCGACCTCGCCATGGAGCATGCGCATCGAGTGAGCGTGGATGTCCGCTTCGAAACCCGATCCGATAATGCCGACTTTGACGGGATCACTGTTAGGCATGGCGCGGCTCCCTCCTTTTTGCGGTGGAGATGATGATGCCACGGGGAAGGAAGCGAATTAAAGTGGAACGCACGGACGAACACGGGGCAAAGGACAAAGGACAAAGGACAAAGGACAAATGACGTAAAGGACATAAGGGACCGAGGGAGTTTGCCTTATTTTGTGGGGAGCGCTTTGATTTGTTCATCTGAGAGGGCTTCGCGTTGGAATTGGACGTTGGCGATGGCGCCCTGGAAGTTTTCGAGGTCGGTGTGGTTCGGGTTGCAGCCGACGCCGATGTTGGGCGGTTGGGACGCGAGGACGCGCGGCAATGATGCTTCCTGTCTGAGCTCGCCGTTGACGTAGAGGCGGAGTTTATCGGCCTTCTTGACGACGGCGATGTGCACCCACTCGTCATTTTTGACGGGCACGCCTTTGGTCCCGTGGCGGCCCGAGGGCTGCTCGACGCAGGCGGAAAGCTCGCCGCCGACAACCGACACTCTGATGGCGTCGTTCATGCCGGTGTACCATGCGGAGACGACGTGGTGCCAGCGTTTGTCGTCCGCCGCGCCCGGCGCGCCGATGCCTTGCAGCTGGATCCATGCGGTGAAGGTGTAGTCGCGCGTGGGGAACCCGGGTGCGCCGTAAACGAGTTTCGAGGTTTTGCCGTTGAAAAACAGTGCGCCGGCGTCTTTGCCGTCTCTGCCCGGCGCGGCTACTACGTCAACGACCTGCATGAGGCCGCCTTCAGTGGGATCGGGCGTGCCGGCCAGCGGAGCGGACAATACAACGCCGCGAGTTGTGAGCGGGAGCGAGGGGTCAATCGTGAAACGGCGGGGACCGTTGGCACATGGCCTTTGAGTCCCTTGTGTCCCTTTGGTCCCTTGGGCAAAGACTTGCCAGTAGTAGGCCTTGCCCGGTTCCAGTGCTGCGTCCATGAGGACCTCTGTCTGTGCCACGCCTGACTGCGAATGCACTACGTGCTCCAACTTCTGGTCTTCCGCGATGAGCACGGTGTAGGCGGCGTCGGGCGCGGCGGGTTGCCATTCGAGGAGGAGGTCACCGGGTGCGACGCGGGCGTTGTCCAGCGGGCCGGTCAGCATGAAGTCGACGAGCGGCGCGTTGAGGACGGGCAGCCAGGATCGGTACAGCGTGCCGTGTGCGCCGGCGGTGGCGTAATCGCAGAGATAGATATCGCTGCCGTCAGCGGCTTTGGCCTTATAGAGGACGATAGGTTGGAACTGGGCGTTGCATGTCGCGGGTTCGAGTGAGAGCGTGTTGAGATCGAGCGCGGGCATGTCTGCCGGCTCGATCTGGTTGTGCTTCTGGTCGAACGCGAGCAGGAGCGGGCCTTTGAAGAGCGAGGTTTTGAAGTCGACGTTGCTGTCGCCGCGGAGTGCGCGGAGGCGCATGTCGAGGTTAAGCTCGATCACGTCGCCGGACTTCCATTCGCGCTCGAGCTTGAGGTACTGGCCGGGGCGCGGGAAGGGAGCAGGCGAGAC
>JAPLKX010000434.1 GCA_026387845.1 Candidatus Hydrogenedentota bacterium
TGCCGCTTGCGGTCTCGCTGCGTCGCATCAAGAGACCCACCGTGTTCACACCAAGACCCCGGGATGGCGGAATGGCCTGCCTTTACAAGCCCAATCAAGAACTCGCTTCGAGGTGAAAGAGCCTTACGTGCGGATTCTGGCTGCGCTACAAGAAGCGGACGCGCGGGAGCGCGACCCCCACCGACCATTGTGTCAAGCCAGTCTTTGCGAATTGAAGCGGCGGGGACGCCGCTTCCACGAATGTGCAGCCGAGACGGCCGCACCACAAGGGCGCCGCTTCCACGTTTTTTCACTTCGTCTCATAGAACCATTGGGCCGGGAGGATTTTGAGTTGGAGCGATAGGCCGCCGGTGTAGTTGAAATACGTCAGCAGCGCCTGATCGCCCACCCACGTCACGGCCGGATACGCCCACGCGTCCCCTTCCTTATCTTCGATGTTGCGGAACTGCACCCAAGTCGCGCCCTCGTCTTTCGAGACAGCGGCGGTGAGGGGGTTGCGGGTCGATGCGCCGGGGTTGTGGTTCCAGATCGCCAGCAGGTCGCCCGTTGTCGGGACCCTGCTGATCGAGACGGGCGCGGCCGTGCCTTCGAGCGGGGTGGCGGCGGGCGTGGTCCATGTTGCGCCGCCGTCGGTCGAGATGCTCTTGTACTGGCCGCCGAGTTGCGTCCGCATCAGCATCATGACGCAGCTTTGGCCTTCTGCAGGCGGGACGCCTGCGCTACCTTGTGCAGGCGAGACGCCCGCACCACAATTGATCTCGATGCAGGCGGGTTCCCAGCAGCCGTCACCCGGTTTGACGCGCTGCGACTCGCGCCAGGTTTCCCCATCATCATCGGAGAGATAGCAATACGAGTCGCCGCCTTCCCACGCTTCGAGCAGGATCCTGCCGGATTTCAGGCGGATCGCCCGGCCGTTGGTGAGGCCGGTGTATTTGTTGTCGGGGCTGATTTGTTTTGCAGGGCTCCACGTGGCGCCCTCGTCGCCGCTACTGCGTATCATGACGCGGCAATCGGCGCTCTCGGAATTCTTCTGGCAATAGAACAGCGCGATCCGGTTGTCTTTCAATCGCAGGAAGTTCACCTCCATCACGTTGCAGCCGCCGTCATTCTCGACAAGCGTGAACTTGTCGCCCCACGTCTTACCGCCGTCCTTCGAGATCTTGCCGGAAATCCGCGCGGGTCCGTGGTCTGCGCCGTTGCCGGCATAGAACTCCGTCCACCCAAGCAGCAGTGTGCCGTCTTTGATGGGAATGATAGCGGCCTCGCTGTTGCGCGGGTTGTCGGCGCCAACCGGCGCGACCACGGTGTGATAGGGCGCAGCCGCAGCGAATAAGGGTAACGAGAACCCCACGATTAGTATAAGTAGAAAGATTTGCGGCGTAGTTCGCATGTTGGAAGTTCCTCCTTGTTTTTAATTAGCCACAGCGTGGCATAGGCACGGCCAATCGCACAGAGCAAGGGACATAAAGGACATAAGGGACATAAAAACCTTACTTAAATTGAAATGCATACACATCAGCATCCAGCATCACAAAACGCAAGTGGACGGGTTTTCCAGCGAGAGTTGCCAAGTCTTTGCCGTCTTTCCATGGCGCGACGCGGTCGAGCGCGTCGCCGAAAATCTCCGGCGCGTCGGCCAGCGCGTACCCTTCAATAGGCGCGCCGGTTTCATCCTGAATCTCGATCCGGATCACGCCTGCCGCTGACGTCGAAAAGTTCAGCACGAGGTCTTTTCCCTGGAAAATCAGAGGCTTCGTCACGAACTCGCCGCCATCCCCGCCGGAGTGGGCCGAAACGAACCCATCCATGCGCAGCGTAAATCGGCGCACCATGCTGCTGTTGCCGGTCCAGTAGCTTTCGGTGGCGTAGATCGAGAGTTCGGGCGGCGCGTCTTCGATGGCCGCGGGGGTTTCGAC
>JAPLKX010000644.1 GCA_026387845.1 Candidatus Hydrogenedentota bacterium
ACCTGCCGCCCTTGCGACAACAGCCAGCTCAGACGCCGGCAGTAGTCGGCATATTCGCGGTACCGCGGCCACCACGTGTTGTTCGGCCCGACGTCCGGCGGCCGCTCGTCGCGCCGCTTGTCCCGCACGCTGTAATAAAACGCATGCGGCATCAGCAGGTTCACCCCGCGCGCAAAAAGCCAGTTCGTCACGTACATCATCTCGTCGTACGTGAACTCCCAGCCGTACGCCCCAAAACACTCGTTCGCGTTCCTCTTCCGCCCATAGTGGCGCTGCGCCGACTCGCTGCATTTCGCCATCGTCGACTGCTCGCCCTCGAGCGACTTGGTCTGGTACGGCTCGATATACCGCCACACAATGTCTTGGCCGGGGATCTGGAAATATTTCTCGAGCGCGATATCGTCCGGCGCCGCAGGATGGCCCGTCAGCGCAACCCCGTGCGCCTCGCACCACTGGCTGTACGGCGCGTAATAGGTCTGCTCGAGCCGACGGCTCATTGCCTCGCGAAACTCCCGCCGCAGCCGCTCCCCCTCCGGATACGCCTCGTCCCACAGCGCCGCCAGATGCGGCACAAAATCGTACCCAAGGTCGCCGCGCAGATACTCCGCAAACTTCCACGTCCACGGCTGCGCGTCTTTTTTCGCGCCCCGCCCGAGAATGTTCGGCTCGTCCGTGAACACGCCGATCACCGTCTTCCCGAAATGCTCCTCGAGCGTGTCGTAGAACCGATCCAGCACCAGCCGCCGGAAACTCGCCATCGCATCCGGGTTCAGCAGGTCACCCGCCGGCGGCGGCCCCGGCTCCGTGTCCGAATCGTCCTGCCCGTAATGTACGCCCCGGATATGCCCCATCGACCGGCAATGGACGTACGCCCAGATCGCATCCTCCGCGATCAGTTCCTCGTCCGGCCCGACCGGTCCCCCTTTCGCCCGCCGCTCGACACATCGCGCCGCGTGCAGCGGGTTCGCCGCAACAACTTGACCCCCGCACGAACCGCTCGGATACATCCCCTCGTCATAAAGCACCACCACCATCTGCTTCGTCGCCGCATAATCCACGCAAACCTTCACAAAATGAAGAAACCGCTCCCCCATAAACGGTATCGTCTCAGGCAACCCAATCCGCGCATGCGGGATGAACCCATACACCCCGTGCGTCTCAAAATCGTCGATCTGACGCTTCAGTTCCGCTTCCGTCAGATCGTCGTTCAAAAACCAGAACGGCGCCAGCGTGTACGCCCGCGGCGGGTTCAAAAATTGTTCAGAAAACACGACGGCTCCCCTGTAAGTCCATGGACATCAACAGTCTGTGTGCGTTCCGCGTTTCGCGTCTCGCGTTTCGCGTTAATCTCTTGCTTCTTTGGTGTAAACAGTGTATGCTTAAGCTATACAAAGTGTAAATGATTATCGGTTAGGATGAGACCGTATCTCAAATTTCAGCACACCGCGACATTGCCCACCTCGTTCGGTCAATTACCTGTGTTGCTCCAACGACCGCTAATCGCAACAACACAGAAGAAAGATTGACCACAGAATGAATTTCGAAAAGTTCGACATTGATCCGAGGTGTATCCAGTTGCTTTCAAGCCTGAATATCACCCGACCCACAGCCGTGCAAAACCAGGCCATCCCCATCGTTTGCGATGGCCACGACATCATCGCCGTCGCACAGACCGGCACCGGCAAAACACTCGCGTTCGCCCTCCCGCTCATAACCCGGCTCGCAGCCGGCCCGTCCCGCTGGAATCAGGCCCTTATCCTGACGCCCACGCGCGAACTCGCCCAGCAGGTCCACTCCGTCATCGAGCAGGTCGGCGAGCCGCTCGGCATCTCGAGCGTGTGCGTGTATGGCGGCGCAAAGCTCGAGCCGCAGGCGCGCGCACTCAAAAAAGGACGCCGCATCATCGTCGCTACCCCCGGCAGGCTGCTCGACCACATGAGCAGAGGCCTCAAGTTCAACGACCTCCAGGTGCTCATCCTCGACGAAGCCGACCGGATGCTCGACATGGGGTTCCTACCCGACATCCGCAGGATCGTCTACAAGCTCCCCAAACAGCGACAAACCCTCATGTTCTCCGCCACGTTCGGCAACGACGTCGCACGGCTCAGCGCAGACATGCTCGACCAGCCCCGCAGGATCGACGTTGGCGCCGTCGCAAAACCCGTCGACACCGTCCGCCAGCGGCTCTACACCGTGCACCAGGAACGCAAACTGGAACTCCTCCAACAACTCCTGACAGAGGAAAACATCCAGTCCGCCCTGATTTTCCTGCGCACAAAGCACCGGACCGACGCCGTCACAAAGGCCCTCCGCAAAGCCGGGTTCAAGGCACAGGCCATACACGGCGACAGGACACAGACCCAGCGCGACCAGGCGCTCGAAGGGTTCCGCAACGGCAAATATCCTATCCTCGTGGCGACCGACGTCGCCGCGCGCGGGCTCGATATCATCGGGATCAGCCACGTCATCAACTACGACATCCCCGCCAGCGGCGACGATTACATCCACCGAATCGGCAGAACCGCACGGGCCTCCGCAGAAGGCGACGCCGTCACCTTCGCCAGCCCCGGCGACCACCTCCAACTCAACGCCATCGAAAAGGCACTCGGCAAAAACCTCCCACGCACCGAGTGGGAAGGCGAAGCACCCGTACTCTCCCTGTTCCGGTCGGCCGGCGTAGCGAGGCCAAAATCAGGCTTCCGCCGCCAACGCAGCCTCTTAAGGCAAAGATAAAAACGTTCTAAGTGCGAAGTGCGAAGTGCGAAGTTAACTTCGCACTTCGCACGCTTTTTGACGCACGCCGTCATTTCGCGCTAGACTTAATAGGTCTGGAACGTGCCCCGATAGTTAAGTGGATATAACGCGGCCCTCCTAAGGCTGAAACACAGGTTCGATTCCTGTTCGGGGCACCAGTTTTATAGTTCGAAGTGCCAAGTTCTCAGTGCGAAGTTCTCAGTCAACTTCGCACTTCGCACTCCGAACTTGTCACTTCCTCCCCGCCAGCAACTCCATATTTGCTACCGGTTTATCCGGGATGGCCTCATTTCCCTCAATCACCAGCGTGCTTTCAGAAGCGTTTTACCCGAATTCTGCGGTTGAAACTTTCAACCATTTGTGGTACCTTTCAGGTATGGAGAAGAGAAAGCCTCACTACGCGCTGACACGCGTAAAGGCCCTTATCAAACAAGGAGCCTACCGGGTAACGCGAACGGCTTTGCGATGCGCGGCACGCGATTTCCGCTTTATTGAAGCTTCACAACTCGCTGAGTGTGTGCTGGAGTTTGAGGTAAAACACTTCTACAAATCAATGACCACGCTTAATGATCCGGCACTTTGGCAGGACGTATATCACCCTGAAATTAAAGGAACGTCTGCCTATGTCAAAATACAAATAGTGGATGATGCCACAGTTGTCATCTCCTTCAAATTACTGGAGGACGAATAAATGCGCAAAAAAAAATGGACTAATTGCCCCTCGTGCGGCGCCAGGAAGAGCATGCAGGCCAGGAAAAACCTCACCGAACGGGTTCATCCCGCCGGTTATCCACCCTTGGATATTAAGGGCCTCGACGGCCAATTCTGCGAATCGTGCGGTGAAGGGTTCTGGTCTCTGAAATCGGAACGGCGGATTGCGCGTCTTCTTGCGGAACACATGGCGCGGCACGATGCAACCCGCGTCGTCGCCGCAGAACTTGCAAGCGTCCAAGAAGCCGCCAAAGCAATGCAAGTCACCGTGCAAGGGGTCCACAAAATGATGGACGAAGGCCGGTTGCGTTACGTGTTCGCAGGCGGTTCCCGTTTGCCGATTCGGAAAGACCTCAAAGACATGGCCAAAACGAGACATCGCTCGCTGCGGCATGATTGATCTTTCACCTTATGAACAGCACGCTTCAGCGTGTCTTTGAGAGATGTCTTAGCTGAGTTGTTTGGGCGCGGTTTCGGCTTTTGTTTTTCCTACGGTCTACGGTCTACGGCCTACAGCCTGCCTTCCTCGCCGCCAGCATCTCCATAAACGCGTCTATCCGCGTGTTCACCTGCTCTTCCGCGTACACCCGGCTGTCGTTCATGTCCGCCTCGAGGATCAGCACCGGCACGTTCAGCTTCTCGCGCAACTGCCGGCTCAGCTCGTACTGCCCTAAACTATACGCCTTGCAGCTCCGGTCCGAATGCATCACCATGCCGTCCAGTGAATACTTCTCGATCATCCGCTCGAGCGTCCGGATCCGCTCCTCGAGCCCGCAGTTGATGTAAACCGTGAGGTAGGCCCGCGCGCATTCCGCCAGCGGGTCGGGCGCGGCCGCATCGATCGGCAGCGCCCACGCGCTCGCGTACGTCGCCGCAACCAGGCACGCCTTGTGCCCCGCAAACCGCTTTGAAAGCCCCGCCATCTTGAACCATACCGGCAGGTTGTCCCACCCAAGCCGGTACTGCTCGCCCGGCACCGCCGCGATCCCCTTCTCGACCCGCTGCTTCATCTCCGCCAGCAGCGCCTGGTAGTAGTCCACGCACTTGTCCGTCCCCCGCATCACCACGATCGGCGCGATGTGCACGAACGTGTCGAAACTCGTCATTGGCGACGGCTTGTGCGCCAGAAGGTCGAGTGTCTCATCCCAAAGGCGCGTCGCCTCCGCGGCCAGTTCGAGCGTCTCCCGCAGTTTCTCCGCCGTAATCGTCTTCCCCGTGAACGTCTCGAGCGCCCGCAGCGTGTCCTCCATCTGCGCGCGCACATACTCGAGCATCGCCGGCGTCGCCGAATCGTGCACGAACGGCGTGTCAATGTACAACAGCGGCACACCAAAATGACGCTGTAAATTCTGATACCACTTCGTCACGGTTCCGCAGATGTTGTTGCAGCACACCAGCAGATCCGGTTTCGGCAGCCCTTGCACCGGGCTTTTTCCCGTATAGATGGCGCCGAAATCCGTCCGCGCATAGCTGCACACGTCCCGCGAAAAACCCCGTTCTTCCGCCGCCTCGCACAACTCCACCGCCATCTTCTGCGCACCGCACAGCGCCGCGTGGTTCTCCGGGTAAATCGGAATGATCCCCGCAGCGTAAAGCAGTTCAACCGGCGCCCCGCTCGTTACCCACGCTATCTTCTGCGACGTCCCCTCCGCCGCCTTCGCCCCCAGGTAATATTCCATCATCAGGCGCATCATCTTGTTCGTCGTCGCGATCGGAACCCGGTCCACGCTCATCCCTGCCGCTCCTTCCTGGCCGCGCCAACGATTTCCGCAAACGCCGCCACACGCGTCTCAAACTGCGCCGTCGGCGGCATATGCTGCTCCACCTCGAGCAGCAAAAGCGGAACTCCCGCCGCGTCAAACTCCGCTCGGAGCCCCGGGTACTCGAACGCCCACGGGTCGCAAAACTTCGTGAACAACAGCACCACCCCGTCCGCACCCGAGTCCCGCGACGTATTCAGCAGCCACTTCGCATAATTATGACCGGCCAGATGCTTCGACGCGCACGGCCGCCGGCCCAAGTACATCCGGGCAAGCGACTCGAGCGGGTCCCCCGCGTCCACACGCTCAACCGAAAACCCCCGCTCGCCCGTGCAAAGGTCATCCCCCACCACCACGCATTCCGCCTCCTCGATCACCTCCAGCAGGTCCGGCTGCTGGCACGCCGCACCTGCCACAAACACGCGCGGCACGCTCGATGCCGGCCCGTTCGATTTCACCCGTGAAAGCTCACCCACAAGTTGCCGCAGCAACTCGAGGTGCTCGTCCCTCGGCATCACGAACGACGCCAGCGCCACCGTTTGCACCGCGCTCGCCCCGATCAGCCCCGGATGCTCGCGCCGCATCGCGTAAAGCCGCCGCATCTCGGCACGGTGCGTCGAATACAAGTCGATGGCATCCACAATCGCTCCATCCGAAATCGGCCCCACCCTCGTTTCAAGCTGTCGCCGCGCCCGCGCCAGTTCCGACCGGTAAAAACGCACCGCATGCGGGCTTCCCACGTCCACCGGCGTCGACAGCGTGATCACGTCCATCCCCGGCAGGTTCAGTTTCCAGATGTCAGCCAGGTTCTGGATCGTGTCGCATGTGTGCGAAAACACCATCGTGTCCAGGAAGTCGAGTTGCCCCGACAACGCCAAATCCAGCACCGCGCGCGCAAGGCTGCACGCATACGCCTGGATCAAACCATCCGCTCGGTGCGTCGTGTCCGTCCAACCCAGCAGCCGGACCGGCGCCATCCCCGCCGCGTGCAGCAACTCCTCCGGCGTGTACGTGCACATGTGGCCCGCCACCCGCCGGCCACCCGCCGCCATCCGGCGCGGCAACGCCAGCGGTTCCGCACAAACCGCCTCAAACGGCGCCAGGCCCTCAACACCGCTAAACGTCATGACATCCTCCCGTATGTACCCTAAAACCGATACTACAAGTTCCCGCCCCACCATGCAAACATCGCCCCCGCCTGATCCGTCTGATCGGTCCGATCCGTCCGATCCGTCCCACTCGTTTTTCCTCCAGCCTCCGGTCTTTTTTGCTTGACTTCTAACAATATCATCCATTACAATCACGTAAGGAGGAATTCAACCCATGTCGCTCGCCGCTGAACTCAACCTCGATATCCCCTTTTCCGACCTGCGCCACGAAACCGTGCTCAACATCATCCACACCGCGAACACGCTCGCCGCGCTCGGCGCCCGGCTGTTCCGCGGGTTCGACCTTACCGAAGCGCAGTTCAACGTCCTGTTCTCGCTCAAACACAAGAACGTGAAGATTACCCAGTCGGACCTCGGCAAGCGGCTCGTGGTAACGCGCGCCAGCATCACATCCGTCCTCGACAAGCTGCAGGAGAAAGGCCTGATCGAGCGCGTCATCGTGCCCGGCAACCGCAGAATCCATCACGTCGAACTCACCGTAAAAGGCCGGCGCCTTATCGACAAAATCGAGCCCCACTACCGCCAGGCGCTCCAAACCGTCATGAGCGGCCTCACCGAAGCCGAATGCCGCGAACTCATCAGCCTGCTCGAACGCGTCCGCACAACAAGTCGCGCACAATAATCCAGGGAGGGACATCCATTGAGTTCCAGTTTGACCAAACAATCCAAGAGCGGGTTTTGGGCGCTCATTGTCACCCAGTTCCAGGGGGCATTCAACGACAACCTGTTCAAGTTCCTCGTAATCTTTTTCCTCGTCGACCTGTTCGCCGGCCAGCTCGGCCCCGGCGGCCAGGAAGCCGCCACCCAGCAGATGGTCGCCATTGCCACCATCGTATTTGCCCTGCCGTTTATCATATTTCCGGGCCTTTTCGGCGGCCTTTCCGACCGGTACAGCAAGAAAACCATCACGGTCTGGTCCAAATACATCGAGATTGTTGTGATGGCGCTCGGCGCCGTCGCCTTTTTCCTCGGCACCTACTGGGCCCTCTGGATTCTCCTGTTTTGCATGGCCGCACAGAGCGCCTTCTTCAGCCCCTCGAAATACGGCATCCTCCCCGAAATCCTCCCCGAGAGCAGGCTCTCCTGGGGCAACGGCGTCCTTTCACTGGGCACTATGCTCGCCATCATCGCCGGCGTCGGTGTCGCCGGGCCCCTCTACGACGGATTGGGGCCGCGCACCTACGTCGCCGGCATTCTGCTCGCGATGCTCTCGATGCTCGGCACCGCCGCATCCTACGGCATCTCAAAACCGCCCGCAGCCGATCCCGCCCGCAAAATCTCCATCAATCCCTGGGCCGGGATGGGCCAGTATTTCCGCTTCATCTACCGCGACCGAATCCTCCTCATGAGCATGATCGGCTACTGCTACTTCTGGTTTGCCGGCGCGTTCCTCCAGGGAAACCTCCTCACCTATTCCAAAATAACGCTCGCACTCTCCAACACCCAGAACAGCATCCTTCAGGCGTGCCTCGCCGCCGGAATCGGCGTCGGAAGCCTCGCGGCCGGGTACATGTCCCGCGGCAAAATCGAGCTCGGGCTCGTACCACTCGGCCTGATCGGAATGACCGTCACCACCGCCCTGCTCTCCGTGCCCGATTTCTCGTTCCCGACCATCATCGTCATCCTCGTGTTCATGGGCGCGTCCGGCGGCATGTTCAACGTCCCCCTCTCCGCAATGGTGCAGTACCGAGCCCCCGCCATCGCTAAAGGCGGCGCAATGGCCACCGCAAACGTCCTCACCTTCCTCGCCATGCTCATCGCCGGCGCACTCCTCTGGGGGTTGAGTTTCCTGGGCGTAAAAGCGCGCCCCATCTTCCTCATGACGGGCCTGCTCACACTCGCCGTAAACCTCTACCTCATCTGGGGCCTCCGATACTTCCTCGTCCGTACCGTCATCTGGGCCGTCGGAAACGCCTTCTACAGGATCCGTACCGTTGGCGCCGATCAAATTCCGCCCACCGGCGGCGCTCTCCTGGTTTCAAACCACCTCTCCTTCCTCGACCCCGGCCTACTCACGTTCGCCATCGACCGGCCCATCTCATTCCTCATGTACCGTGGCTACTACGACAAACGGTGGATGTGGCTCATCAAAAAATTCGTCAATCTCATCCCCATCGCCGCAGACGATTCCCCCGCCGATCTCGCGGCCTCGCTCACCAAGGCCGGCGAGGCCGTCGAGCGGGGCGAAATCATTTGCGTGTTCGCCGAAGGCGGCATCTCCAGAACCGGCGAACTCCTCTCATTTCAAAAAGGCTACCAGCGCATCAACCGGCAGGCCCAGGCCCCCATCATCCCATGCCACATCGACAACATGTGGGGAAGCGTGTTCAGCCACTCCGAGGGCCGGTTCTTCTTTAAGTGGCCGTCGTTTCTCCGCCGGGTCACCGTTCGAATCGGCGCGCCCATGCCGCCGAACACCACGCCGTCCGCACTGCGTAATGCCGTGCAGGACCTCAGCACCGAAAGCCTCCTTGAACGGCGCTTCCCACACAAGCTCATCCACCGGGCTTTTATCAGTTATGCCCGCAGACATCCCCGCCAGCTCTGCATCGCCGACACCCGATCTGGGCCACTCAGCAGGTTCCGCACCCTCGCCGGCAGCATCATCCTCGCTAAAAAGCTCAGGAAGCGCCTCGACAGCCAACCCATGGTCGGCCTGCTGGTGCCGCCATCCGTCGGCGGGGCCCTTGCAAACATCTCCCTGCAAATGATGGGCAGGACACCCGTCAACCTCAATTACACCGCAACCAACAAGACCATCGCCAGTTGCGCCCACCAATGCGCAATAACCCAATGCATCACCGCTAAAGCGTTCCTCGACCGCCTGCCCGTTGAAGTGCCCGGCGAACCCATCCTGCTCGAAGACATCATGAAGTCCATCCGGCCCATCGACAGAATCACCGGCATGCTCTGGGCCCTGTTCGCGCCGCAACGCCTCATCGAATGGCGCGTCGGCAGCCCGTGGCGGAGGTCCGAGCAGGATCTCGCCTGCATCATCTTCTCCAGCGGCAGCGAGGGCGAGCCAAAAGGCGCCATGCTCACCCAGCGAAACGTCCTCGGAAACGTCACCCAGTTCATCCAGGTGTTCCCCCACAAACGAAACGACACCATGATGGCGTTTCTCCCGTTTTTCCACTCGTTCGGGTTCACCGCAACCCTCTGGGCGCCACTCATCTGCGGCGTCAACTCCGTGTTCCATCCGTCCCCGCTCGAAGCCAAGGCCATCGGCGAGCTTATCCGAAAGTACAAGGCCAAATACCTCATTGCCACCCCAACGTTCCTCCAGAGTTTCATCCGCAGGTGCAGCCGCGAAGAACTCCAGAGCCTCGAATTCGTCGTCACCGGCGCTGAAAAACTCACCGGCAGAATCCGCGACGCGTTCCGCGAAAAATTCGGCATCGAGCCAATCGAAGGATACGGCACAACCGAATGCAGCCCCGTCGTGGCCGTCTGCATCCCCGATTTCAAGGCGCCCGGCATC
>JAPLKX010000458.1 GCA_026387845.1 Candidatus Hydrogenedentota bacterium
AAGGCGGGGCTCGTCGATCAGATTACCCTGTTCACCGAAAGCGGCGTCATCGGCGGGCTGCCGGCACCCGGGGTGTTTTTCGGCGCGGCCGTCTGCCCAAAACAGATGATCTCGTCCGGCGAGATATTCCACATGTGCTACGAGCGGCTCGACACCAGCATCCTCGGCGTGCTCCAGGCCGACAGCGAGGGCAACGTCAACGTATCCAAACGCGGCGACGGCGCCATCAACTACGTCGGACCCGGCGGGTTCATCGATTTCACCACCGCCGCAAAAACCGTCATCTTCGTCTGCTCGTGGATGGTGAGGCCCAAATTCGTCATCGACGGCGATAAGCTCAGGCTCATCCAGCGCGGAAAGCCCAAGTTCATCGAAAAAGTCGACGAGATTACCTTCAGCGGCAAACGAGCACTCGCCACCGGCAAAAACATCTACTACGTCACCAACGTCGGCGTGTTCAAACTCACATCCCGCGGCATGGAACTGATCCGGATCACCCCCGGTATCGACCTCCAAAAAGACATCCTCGACGCATCCCCCATGCGAATTGTTTTGCCCGAATCCGGCCCACCGCACCCCGTCGACCCCTCCATCATCTCCGGCAAGGGGTTCAAGCTGCAGCTAAAGTAGGCGCGGTCGTCTTCCGGCAAATGGTTCAAGCTGCAGCTAAAGTAGGCGCGGTCGTCTTCCGGCAAATGGTTCAAGCTGCAGCTAAAGTAGGCGCGGTCGTCTCGCCCGCGCCGTCCAGACCAATTGGCCAAGGCAACTCTGGCGGCCTACTCGAACGAGGCGAGCTTGTTTTTCATGGTAAGAACGAGCGAGTTGGCGGCCGGTTCCCTGCCGGTTCTTCTGTAGAGTTGGACAAGGGACAGGCAGGCCTGGCGGTAGACGTTCAGGGCGTCGTCGCGCAGGACGGGCTCGGCGGCGAGGGCGTCCTGCATGGCCTTTTTGTAGGCCGCCTCTGCCTGGTCGAGCGCATTCTGCTGCTCGTAGAGCGTACCCTGCGTGACGGCCAGTTGAATGCCGGAAAGCGTGTATGGATCACCCTGCTCGAGCGCGTCTGCGGCCTCGCGCACCGCGCCTTCGACGTCGCCGCGGGCGGATAGGGCCGTGACGTGCGCCAACGCGGCCCTGTGGCGGTCTTCGTGGCTGCGCGCAAATGTTTTGGCGGCCGCGAACGCTTCTTCGGCAGGGGCGGCGCCTGGCTCGCCTGTCTGCGCGTACAGCGTACCGAGTGTCGAGTAGAGGCGGGAGGCATTTTCGAGGTTGTCGAGCGTGGCCAGTAGATCTGCGAGCCGGTCGATACCCTGCTGAGGCGTCAGGGCATTGAGCGCTTCGGTTGCGGCAGCTTCCTCTGGGGTTTGCGGCGTCTCCTGCGGCGTGTCGTTAGCTTCTTTGTCGTGTCGCGTGTCGTCTGCGGGCGCGCTTGAATTGGAAACTGAGTCTGAGCCGGCCGTCTTGTTGCTGCGGCCGTCATCGACACTTGCCCGGTGTTGGGCCGTCTCTTGTTTGAACTTCAGGCCGCCGGTGCGCCTCTGGCCAAAATAGGCGGACACAACAAGCGTCCCCAGCAGAATCAACACCGTAACGACCACGATGAGAGCCTGTCGTCTCTCCATGACGCACACCATACCGGATCGTAGGAGCCGGCGTCCAGCTAAGCTGTTCAGCCGCGCGATGACCTGGACACATCCATACTCGGGTGGTTTGAGTTAGTCGGGGCTTTTTCGTAGACTTTCGGGCGTTGGACTGTTCCCGAGATGTGCAGGCGGGACTCCTGCGCTACAACCATCTTTTCCAAGCCGACGGAGGAGTGCCGAATGCCGGAGCCGCGCAAGACTATCCATGTTGTAAGCAACTCCCACTGGGACCGGGAGTTGTGCTACCCGTTCGAGGAAACCCGGCTATTGTTGCTGGACTTCATGGACGGCCTGTTGGACCTGCTCGAAAAGGACGCGGAATTCCATTCGTTCACGATGGACTCGCAGACGTTGTGCGTCGAGGATTACCTTGAACTGCGGCCCGAAAAACGGGGCATCATCGAGAAACACGTGAAGTCGGGGCGGCTGATAGTGGGCCCGTGGTACTCGCTGCCGGAAGAGTATGTGGTGAACGGTGAGTCGCTGGTGCGCAATCTCGTGAAGGGCCACCGTGTAGCGGAATCGTTGGGGAAAGTCTGCAAGGTGGGCTACACCCCGTTCAGCTACGGGCAAACGTCGCAGATGCCGCAGATCTACAACGGGTTCGGCATCGACACCATCATTTTCTACCGGGGCATCAACACGCCGCACAGCGAGTTTGTACTCGAGGGGCCGGACGGGTCGCGGCTGCTGGGGATGCGGTTCGGTTGCATGAGCCGGTTCAGTTACTACGTCTACGTTTACCGGGTGCTGCGGTACGGGTCGGACGACGTGTTCGCCCGTTATGACTGGGACCGAGGCGCGGCGCCGTTCCGGCTGGCCAACTCGAGCCGGCCCCGCGAGCATTATTACGCGTTGGACGTCGAGAAGAAGCTGTGGAACGAGGCGCCCATCAAAGATCAGCTTCACAAACTGGTACGCGACGAGTCGGAGCATTTCTCGACCAGCCATATTTGCTGCATGCAAGGGTTCGACAGTTCGAATCCTGACCCGAAGGAATCCGAAATCATCAAGCTGTGCCAGAAACTGATGCCGGAGCACGACATCCGGCTCTCGAATCTCGAAGACTACATGAACGCCATGCGCAACGAGGTCAAGGACCCGACCGTGCTCACCGGCGAGAGCCGCAACCCCGGCTCGGTCGGCAAGTGGACGCATCTGTGCGGCGACATGATCAGCGCGCGCGTCCGCCTCAAGCAGGGCAACCACAGGGCCGAGGTCAACCTGCAGCGGCTGGCGGAACCGTGGAGCGCTATCGGGTCGATGGTGGGCGGCGAATACGTCAAGCCGGCGCTCGACCGGGCGTGGGCGCTGCTGCTGCAAAATCACCCGCACGACACGATCACGGGCGCGGGCATCGACCAGATGGAGAAAGATTCGCTATTCCGGTTCGACCAGGTCGACATCATCAGCGAGGGCCTGGCGAGGCGCGGAATGCAGGCCGTCCAGATCAACATCGACAACAGCGACCTGACCCCGCGCGACAGCGTCCTGACGGTGTTTAACCCGTGCCCGTTCCCGCGCAAGGGCATCGTTTCGTGTTATGTCGACATGCCGGCCAACATGGGCTATGAGGCGTTCAGCATCCGGACGCCCGACGGCAAAGAGAAGGCGCGGCTGCAAGTCAAGGAACAGTTCGAGCCGGGGACGCTGGTGCGGAACCTGCAGGACATCTCGATCGAGTTGAGGTCGAAACGGGCGCTGTGCCACGTCGAGGTGGACGAGGTGCCCGCGTACGGCTACAAGACGTATCACGTGGCGCGCGAGGAACGATTCCAGCACGAGCCGGGCACGCTCGCGCCGGAAACCAACGTTCTCGAGAACGAGCATCTGCGGGCGGAGTTCAAGAGCGACGGCACGATAAATCTCATTTACAAAGCCAGCGGCCACACGTTTAAGCACATCCACTACATCGAAGACAGCGGAGAGACCGGCCACACCTGGACGCATTTCGAGCCGGAAGGCAACGAGATCATCACGTCGCACGGCGGGCCCGTGGCGATTGCGCTCGAAGAGGCTGGGCCGCTGGTTGCGCGGATGCGGGTGACGTACCGGATGATGATCCCGTCGGGGCTCGAACAGGAGATGACGGCGGAGTGGCGCACGGCCGAAATGAACTACACGCGCCGCAACAAGAATTACGTCGAGATGAAAATATCGAGCCTGTTCACGCTGCGGGCCAGCGAGAAGAAACTTGAAATCAAGACGGAAGTCGACAACCCAGCGAAGAACCATCGCGTCCGCGTGGTGTTCCCGACGCGGCTCGACACCGATGCCACGCATTCCGAAGCGGGGTTTGACGTGATCGCGCGCGACATCCACGTCAAGCAGGGCAACGCCTATTTTGGCCGGCCCAACCCGCAATACCCAATGCACCGGTTCGTCGACATGTCGGACGAGGGAAAGGGCATCGGGTTCGCTGTCATCAACAATAGCGGGATGCGCGAGTACGAAGCCATGGATACGGCCGACCGGCCGCTGGCCATTACGCTGCTGCGCGCGTTCACGTATCGCAACTGCCCCATATTCGGCCGGTACGAAGTGTATCCGGAGATGGAACTGTCGCAGTGCCTGGGCAAGAATTCGTGGACCTATGCGCTTTACCCGCATTCGGGCGACTGGACCAACGGCGCCTATGCACAGGCCGAAGACCTCAACCTCCCGCTCGAATCGGCCCAAGTCGGCCCGCACGCCGGCA
>JAPLKX010000666.1 GCA_026387845.1 Candidatus Hydrogenedentota bacterium
GCTGATTGAGCGCCCGGTCAATGGGCTTGCGGCTTCCGATTTTCACCACATTGTCGCCAAGCGCCACCGCGTCCACGCTGTTGATGAACAAATCTTGGTTTCCCTCACGGAAGAAGTTGCTCCGGAACATCTCGCTGCACCCAAGAAGGATCAGTCTGCCTGGAGCCGGCGTTGCCGGCGTGGCTTCCCCTTCCTCTCTCGGCGGCCGCGGCGGCTGCCCCGGCCGCGGCTGGTCAACCGGCCACGCGGGCCGCGGCTGGTCTTTATACGCGTCCGGGAACTGGCCCGTCACCATTGCCATGAGCGGGAACTCTTTTCCGCCGGTTTCCGGCGGCGTGGAGGTATCGTTGGTGAGCGTGCCGGTGCCCGGTATCGACCACGCCCGGCCCGTCGTCGTCATCAAAGTCTTGCTCTGAAGCCCGTATTTGCCCAGCGTCTCATTGTTGATGGTCAGCGGGGAGCCCCACAAGTAAAACACGGTCGACAGCCGGCTCGTAATCGAGGTCTCCTGGTCCATCGAGCTGTTGTTCACCCGGATATGCGTCGGCAGATTCACCGTCTGCCCCTGGCCCAGCATCTGCGCCAGCGGGTTGTTGCTGCTCATCACCGTCAGCGGCAGGCTGTTCACGTCCATCAGGATCTCGTCGCTCACCTGCAACCCATAGGTTTCCAGCAGTTGGTTGATCTCCGGCTTTTCTTCCCGCTTGCTCAACACGCTCCCCTGCCGCGACAACTGGTAATCCCATTCGTACTGCTGCACCGCCATCACCACGCTCTTGCCCGATACCAGCGCCCGGTTGATCTCCCACCGCTGGCGGTCGTTGAGCTGGCGCGGATTCACCACCACCAGCACGTCATATTCGGCCGGCATCGGGCTGTCCTGCGTCAGTTCTACCCGTTCCACCTCGTATTTCTCGTAACGGAGGAATTCTTGAAGGTTTTCGTACGGGTCTTCGGAAGTGGGTACCGGCCGGCCCATCTGCTCGAGAATCGCCCGCGTTTGTGGGTCGATATTCACCGCCTCTTTGGGCGCCACCATGGCCACTACAGGCGCCTTGGGCCGCGTCAGCTTATAGACGGTGCTCACTACCTTGTATTCGAGCTCGATCAGGTTCTCCGGCATGATCCTCGGGATAATCTCTTCTTTCTTGTCTTTATATCCCACGCCAATGCTCGAGTAGACAAGCTGGCTGGTAACCTGATCGTTGCTCATCGCCTGGACCGGGAACGGCTCTACCCCCTTGTCCAGCATGCGCGTCTCGATCGCCTTGTCTTCGTCCTTCACATCCTCCGGCTTGGTTTGGTCAAACGGCTTGTTGATGTCCGCCAGCGCGTTGGCCGCCTCGAGATGAATCACGCTGTACTGGATATGACCCGAACCCGCCATCTGCAACTCTTCAAGCTTGTCGACAACGTCCTGCTCGAGTTTCGTCATGCCCGTGGGCATCTTGTCCTTGGGCGTGATGTACACCTTGATCTGAACGGGCGCGTCCAACGAACCCAGGATCTCGCTCGAGGCCTTGGATACTGTGTAGATCTTGTCTTCAGTGGCGTCCCAGCGCGCGATGCTTTGCCCCGTGATCAGCCAGTTGAACAACAGGCCTATCGCGACCGCCATCGTCACCGCCGCACCGAACGTCAGCCGCGCTTTGGGCCGGCTCCTGCCTTCGATGTACATGATGTTGAGCGTCAGGAAAATGGCCGTCCACGCCAGGAAATACAGCAGGTCGCCCAACTCCACCACCCCGCGCGTAAACGCATTGTAGTGGTCCGTGACCCCCACCAGCGTCGCCAGCGTCGAACCCAGGCCCGCCATCACACCGTCAAGATACGCCGCGATGAACTCCATTCCCAGCAGAAACACCCCGAAACACACCAGCAGCGTTACCACAAACGCCACAATCTGGTCCTTAAAGAAGCCCGAAAAGAAAATCCCCATCGAAAGGAAAAACGCACCCATCAGCAGCGCGCCCAAATACCCGCCGAACACCGCCCCGTTGTCCGGGTTGCCCAGCACGAACAGCATCAGCGGGATCGTGAACGTCGCCGCCAGCGTCAGCGCGTAAAAACCCAGCGCCGCAAAAAATTTGCCCAGCACCAGTTCGCGCGACTTCATCGGGAACGTCAGCAGAAGCTCCCACGTGTTTTCTTTGCGCTCTTCCGCCCAGACCCGCATGGTCACCGCCGGGATGAACACGCACAGCAGGATCGGCAGGTTCATGAAATACGACCGCATGTCCGCCATGGGAAACACAAAAAACGACGTCGTGTACAGCCCCACGCTCATCAGGACGAACACGATCATGTAGATATAGCCGATCGGGGACGTGAAGTAATACCCCAAATCGCGACGGATGATGGTTATGATGTTCTTCATGCTGCCGATTCTCCTTTGGAAACCGAATAATCCTGGGACGCAGCCCGCTTCTTGGGTTCGGTGAGGGTCAGGAAGGTCTCTTCAAGCGTCAGGGGCTTGTTGCTCAGTTCGCGCAACACCCAGCTCTTGGCCTGCGCCAGCCGCCCTACCTCACGGAAAAGCGGCACGCCCACCCGGCTCTTCACTATGAACGTGACAAAACCTTCCTCCTCGCTGACAAACTGCACTTTCTGCGCGCCCTCGAGCCCGCTCAGCAATCGCTCGACCTCCGCACGGACACCCGCCACGCTCACCAGCGTTCGCTCGTGCTGCTTGGCCCGGCTCCGCAACTCGTCAAACGTCCCTTCCCCTACGATCTGCCCACGGTTGATGATGACGATCCGGTCCGCGGTCGCCTCCACTTCCTGCAGGATGTGCGTCGACAGGATCACCGTTTTGGTGCTGGCCAGGTTGCGCACCAGTTGCCGGATCTCGACGATCTGGTGCGGGTCCAGGCCCGACGTCGGCTCATCCAGCACGATGATGTCCGGGTCGTGAATCAGCGCCTGCGCCAGGCCCGTGCGCTGTTTGAACCCCTTGGACAGCTCGTGGATCACCTTGCGGTACATCGGCCGGAGACCGCACTCATCCAGCACAATCTCGGTCCGTTGTTTGAGCTTCGAGCCCGTCAGGCCCCGCGCCCTGCCCACAAAATCCAGGTACGCGCGGACCTCCATGTCCATATACAACGGCAGGATTTCCGGCAGGTAGCCAATAATTTTCCTGACCGCCAGCGGGTCCTTCAGAATATCGATGCCGCCCACCTGGGCCGTCCCGCTCGTCGGATACAGGTACGTCGTCAGGATTTTCATCGCCGTCGATTTGCCCGCACCGTTGGGGCCCAATAGGCCCACTACCTCGCCGCGTCTAACCTCGAACGACACATTTTTCAAGGCCACTACAGGCCCGTAATGCATCGTCAGCTTATCCGCCTTGATCATCTCTTTCGCTCCTGAACATGGTTTATGACTATCGCTGTGCTCGTGCCCGCCGGGAACGGCCCGGCAGGCTTTAGCACCTGTTTCTCTGGGAAAACCCGTGGGAACTCATCGAAGAAAACACCGGTTCCCACGCCTGGACGCGCAAAAAACGTGCCACTGGGCAGCCCGACACCAACACTCGAATATATAGCACTACAGTGCGAAAAATCAAGGGCTTACGCGCCAGATCCAGACACTAACCCCCATCAACCCCTGCGCCCCCTGCCCCAAATGAGGCACACCCGCCTCTTTTCAGTCGTCGGGACGCCCCCAGCCGCGCCGTCTTAGCGCCGCGCTTCTTAGCGCCGCGCTTCTTAGCGCGCCGTTGGCAGTCATTGGGACGCCCCCCGGCTTTTGTGGGGGGTGTCCCTCTTTTCACTAGTGCTACCCGCGCTTTCCCCTAATCCGCAATCCGCAATCTCCTACGCCCCAAACCGCGCCCTGCCCCTTGCCCGGTACAGGCCCGCCACAACCCGCTGCGGCAGCAGCCTCGTCCCCGCGCTGGCAAGGGCCCCCAACCCCACAAAAGGCCACAGCACGGGATTGTACAGAGGAATTGCTTTGAGTTTGGTGGCGGCATCGGTTTTGAACTGAAGCCAGCCCCTGCGTTTGCCAATGAAACTGCCGTGGACCCTGAACTTAACCAGGCACTCGGGCTGGTTGCGCAGGTGGTAACCCTGCCGCGCCAGCGTCACCCACAACGCATAGTCCTCGCCAAACACCCCCGAGACATCTGAACTGCGCTCGGGATATGGGTGGCGCTTCAAAACGCCCGTTTTCGCAAGGACGGTCGAATTGGCGATTGGGTTAAACAAGAAAAGCCAATTCCGCACCCCCCTCGGCCCAAGCGGAACAAACTTCCGGCCGATGAGGCCCCCGTCGCCGTCTATCAGCCAATAGCAGCTTCCAGCCAAATCCGAGCCCGTCGCTTTAAGAAATGCCAACTGTTTTTCCAGCCGATCGGCCTCGGCCACGTCGTCCGAATCGAGCATCGCGATGTACTCGCCCCGCGCGGCAGAGATCCCCGCGTTGCGCGCTCTCGCCTGCCCCGCGCTATTCGGCGGCGGCAACACCCGCAGGCGTGAATCATCGTGCGCGGCCCGGTCAAGATACGCCCGCGTTTCCTCGGGTATTTCCCTGTCCGGGATGACGATGCATTCTAGATTCGAGTAGGTTTGGCCAAGGACGCTGTCAACGGCCTTACGCAGCCACTTCAGGTTGTCCAGTCTGCACGTGGGCACGATCACGGAAACCAGCGAGGTCTCCGCTGCGGCTATATTGGCCCGAATTTTCATTCTTACCTGGTTGCGCCGCTCCTTGTGCCGCTCCTTGACAACCACCTTCCACGCCATTCTATCATGAGGCGCCCGTAGTGGCGCGAATACCGAAAGGCGTGCAATGGATCAGGCATGCGAGGCGTCCGTTGTGGTGTGCACCCGCAACCGCCGCGATCTGCTCGAGGAAAACGCACAGTCCCTGCTTGCTCAACGCCATCCATCCTTTGAAATCATTTGCGTCGACGACGGCTCCACCGACGATACGTCCCAACTCCTGGGTAAGTTGCGCGGCCAACACCCCGGCCTGATCAGAGTCGTGCGCACCGAGCACAAAGGCCCCGGCCCGGCCCGAAACGCCGGCGCAGCCGTCGCACGCGGCAAGTACCTCCTTTTCATCGACGACGACGCCACCGCACCGCCCAACTGGATCGCCGACATGCTGCGGCTGAGAAAGGAGCACGACTGCGCCGTCCTCTGCGGCGGCATCCAGCCCTACTCCATCGAGTCGCCCATCGAGCGGTATCTCCACTACCGGATGATGACAGCACTCGGGCACAAGCCCCGCGAAATTAAATCCGCGCCGACCGGCAACCTGCTCATCGAGAGGTCCCTGTTCGAGGCGGCCGGCGGATTCCGAGACCTCGTCTTGCCGGCCGCCGAAGACTGGGATCTGTCCTATCGGCTGCGTAGGCAGGGCGCCAGGATTTGCTACGACCCAGCGGCGGCCGTCGTGCACCGGTACACCCCCAATCCCGCCCGTGCGGACCTGGCCATGCGCGCCACCGGCGCCGCGGGCGTCTACCTCGCCCGCCTGCAGGGCCGCAGTGCCGCCGCGTACACGATCTATGCGCTGGCGCGTTTCGCCGCCAGCCCGATTCTGGTGGCGCGCCGATACCCGCTGGACTTGTATTGGCTGGCGCTGCGGATGGAGTGGCTGTTTGCGTCGTCACGCGCCCGGGCGTACATGCGGATGCTGCTTGGCAAACCCGTGTTTCAAGCGAAAAACAGGGACTGACTCGATTTTCGGCCCGCAGGCAGTTTGAAAAGCGTGTCTGTCCCCGCTTTTCGCGGCCAAGAATAATATGCCCTTAGCATGACTCACTACACCAGCGCTTCGGCGTAGGCTTTTGAGAGTTCCTCCGCGAACCGCTCCGGCGTGAACCGCTCCTCCCAGATCTGACGCGCACGCCCGCCCATGGACTCCCGCGTACCCATGTCTTTCATCTGCTCCAAAGCGTCCCGCAGCCCATTCACGTCGCCATAACCGACCAGCAGCCCGGATTCCCCAGGTTCCACAACTTCCGGGACGCCGCCCACCCCCGTCGCGATGCTCGGCCGCCCAAACGCCGCCGCCTCGATCAGCGTCATCGGCAGCGCCTCCATCCGCGACGCCAGCACAACCACGTCCGCAAGCCGGTAAAACGGCCCCGGATCCGCCATCTGCCCAAGAAACCGCACCCGACTACCCGCCGCCTGCGCCCGCCGTTCCAACTCTGCGCGCTGTGGGCCGTCCCCCGCAATCAGCACCGTCACCCCCGCCATCCCCGAAACCGCGTCCACCAGATACTCGAGCCCCTTGCCGTCGCACAGCCGGCCCGCGTAAAACGCCAGCAGGTCCGGCTCAGGGACGCCCGCCTCCGCCCGCGTAACCGGCTTCACATCCGCCGGCGCCGCGTAGCCATTGCGAATCGTGCGGATCCTGCCGCCGTTCAGCCCCCGCGCCTCGAGCCACCTGCGCACATAATCCGAGCACGCGATCGTAAGCCGGTTGCGCCGTATCGCCATCAGTTCCGCCCATTGCCACCCCTTCACCCGCAGCGACCTTTCTGCGGCCGCGCCATGGCACGTGTTTACTATCGGCACAGGCGCCCGCGCAAGGCGCGCAAGAAGCGTCGCCCGGTAATTGTGCGTATGCACCAGCCTGATCCCGTTTTCCACAACGTGCCGCCGCAGTTGCGACAGCACGGCCAGGTCGAACGCGTGCGACATCCGGAATTCGTGTATCGGGGTTTTCTCCCGGCGGCATGCGTCTATCAGGGCGGTGTCGTCCCGCCGGCCCGGCAGCGTGGCCATGCAGATCTCAAACGGCGACCCCGCCATCGACCGCGCAATCGACATCAGGTGAGTCGTGATCCCCCCAAAATACGGGCTGTCCGCAAGCAGCAGGACACGCGGTCTCTCTTTCATTTGCATGCCGCAAGTGTAGCAGATGCCTCCAGGCGGTTTGAAAATCGTGTCTGCTCTGAAAATTCCCTGCTTTTTACCAGATCCAACCCTGATGCAGACAGCGTAGGTCGAATTCCGATTCGGACTGGACAACCCACCGGACCGGTCCCTATTCGGAGATGGGACCTACTCTTCGGCAGTTTGTTTTCATCGTTTACGGGGGAGGCAAAGCCTCATGAC
>JAPLKX010000135.1 GCA_026387845.1 Candidatus Hydrogenedentota bacterium
ACCTTCTCGTAGTGCAGGAAACGGACCCATGGCTCGACCCGGCGACGGGGACCGTGATCGAGCCGGGCGAGATGGTTGAAGTGGCGCGTGGAAAAATCCAGGCGCTGTTGACGCAGGGCGCAAAAGCCAAGGCCCTGAAACCGGATCAGCAACAGGAAAGCGTGAAACTCGATGCGGGTATGGCCGCGATTACTATGTAGTTCTGCGGTTTTGATGCTGGCGGCGCCCGTCGCATGGGCGCAGGTCGACATCAACTCGGCGCCCAACTTCGTTGGCAGCGGGGCGCGCGCGCTCGGCATGGGCGGCGCGTTCATCGCCGTCGCTGACGACGCCACCGCCGCCTCGTGGAACCCCGGCGGCCTCACCCAGCTCGAACGGCCCGAGTTTTCCGCCGTCTACAGTTGGAAATGGTTCCGCGAAAGTTTCCCGGACACGTTCAACATCAGCACGCCCGGTCCGTACGAGATCAACCTCGACGAGATCAACTACCTCAGTTTCGTCTATCCCATCCCCTGGACGTTCGCCGGCCGCAATTTCGTCGTCAGCCTCAATTATCAGCGCAAATACAACTTTGACCGCCAGCTCGATTTCCGCGCCAGAGTGCTCGGCAGGGATTCAAGCCCGGTGCTCCGCAGCCTCTCCTTCTCCGACTACGACATCAGCTACCGGCAGGAAGGCGACCTCAGCGCTATCTCGCCCGCGTTCGGTTTCGAGATCTTCGACTGGCTGTCGGCCGGCGTCGCTCTCAATATCTGGGACAGCTCGCTCGTCCCCGGCAACGAGTGGGAAACCAAGAAGTTCCGCCGCGGCGTCGTCAACAACTTCATGTCGGGCACGCGCGGCGCATCGACGTCGTCTCTCGAGTTCGGCACCGCAGATACGTTCGAAAAATACGACGACGTCGAAGGCCTCAACTACACGTTCGGGCTTCTCTACAAGGCCACGGAGCGGCTCAGCGTCGGCGCCGTATACCATACCGCCTACCACACCGACGTCGATTATAAACGCCTGCTCCGGATGGGCAATCCCTCCGGCGTCCAGTTCTACCGCAGCAATGTTAGAATTGAATGGCCCTCGGCGCTGGGAGTCGGCCTCGCATACCGGTTCCCCAACGACAAGCTGACCCTCTCACTCGACGTCACCCGCCGGAACTGGGACCGGTTCGTCGAGATCGACGACCGCCAAGGCATGAATGACCGCACCTCGCCCATCACCGGCATGCCCAAGTGGCAAAGCCAACACGACCCAACCTACACTGTCCGGCTTGGCGGCGAGTACGTGTTTGTCGACGCCACAAAGCCGAACCAGAAACTCCTCCCCAGCCTCCGCGCAGGCCTCTACTATGATCCCGCACCCGCCAGCGGCCGCAAAAACGCATGGTGGGGCACGAAGCGGGGCGATGGCGAGCCCGACGACTATTACGGCGTCACATTGGGCGCCGGCGTTTTGATACACAACCGCGTCAACATCGATGCGGCCTACGATTACCGCTGGGCGTCGGACGTCCGCAGGGACACACTGGCCGGCGCGGGCGCGTTTGAACGCTCGTTCGACGCGGATGTCGACCAACACCTCTTCAGCCTCTCGACGGTGATTTATTTCTGAGGTTTTATTCGGCGGATCGGTCGGATCGGTCTGATCGGTCGGATTGGTTCTATTGATCTTTCCTTTCCTACCCGCTTGTTGCTAAAATCCCGCATGAACCGAACCACGCCGCCCCGGCGCGGTAGAAAAGGAGTGGATATGCGAGTCACGCGCGTAATAATAACGGCAATTGTCATGGGGCTTGTGATTTCGTCGGCTTGCGGCGCGCAGGTCGATCCCAAGGAACGCATCGTCATGCGCGACGGCAACCTCCAATACAAAGGAAAAGAGGTTTTCCTTCGCGCGATCGAAACACCCAAGCTGGGCGACCCAGCCACCACACAGGACGAGATCGACCTCACCCTGATCCGGGTCGTCGAGGTGGGCGCTAATTCCGTGTGTTTCAGCCTGACCGGGTACAACTCCGACGGCTCGTCCATCGACGCGAAATCCCTCGAAAGAGCCAAATACCTGATCAAGGAGAGTTTTAACCGGCGGTTCGCAGCGTTGTGCCGCGTGATCCCAGCCGATGCGCCGGATAACGCCGAGTTCCGGATGACCGCGGCGCGCACGGCGGCAACGGCCTTGAAAAATTATTTCGGCGCCGTTTACGTGTTTACCGGCCCGGACAGCGCAAAACTCGCCGAAGAATTCTCGAAGATCGCCACCAGCCCCGTCACCGCCGCGGAGAACGGCGGCGTCATCAACATCGTCACCGCGGCGCCCGCAAATCCCGCCGCCAAACCCGTGATGCTGCTGGGAGTCCTCCCGCCGGCCGGCCAAATCCTTAGCACCCATTTCCTGCTGCCCGACACGCCCGAGTCGTACTCGAAGCTCGACGCCGCCATGGCCAATCCGGCCGAATCCGCACCGTGGACGCCCGACAACTCAATGCTTTCCGAGCAGGAGCGCGCCGACGGGTTTGTCTCGCTGTTCGACGGCAAGACGCTTAACGGCTGGTGGTACTACGGCAAGAACACCAACGGGTTCGCGGTCGAAGACGG
Organism: Candidatus Hydrogenedentota bacterium; assembly: GCA_026387845.1. Lineage (GTDB taxonomy): Bacteria > Hydrogenedentota > Hydrogenedentia > Hydrogenedentales > SLHB01 > JAPLKX01. The sequence goes on from JAPLKX010000135.1 coordinate 2,589, forward strand.
CGCGATCGTCTGGAAAGCCATCGGCGGCGAGGCCCTCTACTCCCGCGAGCGATACGACAACTTCGTGCTGCGCCTCGAGTGGAAAATCAACGAGAACGGGAACAGCGGCATCTACCTCAGGGCGCCGCGCGCCGGCAGGCAGTCCAAAACCGGCATGGAATTTCAGTTGCAGGGCGACTACGGCAAGCCCGTCGACAACCAGACCACCGGCTCGATCTACGTCGTCGTCGCTCCAAAACTCAACGCCAGCAAACCGTGCGGCGAGTGGAACGACCTCGAAATCATGCTGAACGGGCCTATCATGAAAGCCACGCTCAACGGGCAAGTGATCCAAGACCTCAACGTCGACGAGAATCCCGAACTCAAGAAGCGCCTCAAGCGCGGTTTCATCGGCCTTCAGGACCATGCCCGGTTCGTTGCGTTCAAAAATATCCGCATCAAAAAACTCTAAAGCATTTCACCAAACTCCAACATGAGCGAAAAACGGGGACTGACTCGCTTTTTCCGGCAGTTAGGAAAAAGCGTGTCTGTCCCCGCTTTTCGCGACCTCCTACCAAGACTCCGCCGCTCCCTGCTGGCCTGGTTCCGCCGCCGCAAACGCGACCTCCCCTGGCGCCATTCCGCCGACCCGTACCGCGTCTGGATCTCCGAGGTCATCCTTCAGCAGACGCGCGTCGACCAGGGCCTGCCGTACTACGAACGATTCGTCAAGGCGTTCCCAAACGTTGATGCACTGGCCCGCGCCCCGCTCGACCGCGTACTCAAGGCGTGGGAAGGGCTCGGCTATTACGCCCGCGCGAGAAACCTCCACAAGGCCGCACGCATCGTCTCTCAAACCGGTCGTTTCCCCGCCACGGCCGCCGAATGGGCCGAACTACCCGGCGTCGGCCGCTACACCGCCAACGCCATCGCCAGCATCGCGTTCGCCGAACGCGTGCCCGTTGTCGACGGCAACGTGCAGCGCGTGCTGGCGCGCGTGTTCAACATCACCGACTCCATCGACGCCGCAGCCACACGCCAACGACTCTGGGCCCTCGCCGGCAGTCTCGTGCCCGCGAAGTCCCCCGGCGATTTCAACCAGGCCCTCATGGAACTCGGCGCCCGTGTATGCGTCCCCCGCAAGCCGCTCTGCGCCGACTGCCCCTTGCGCGCCCGCTGCAAGGCGCTCGCCGCCGGCGTACAGGAAGCCAGGCCTGTGCGCGCGCCCAAAAAACAAGTCCCGCATGTCAATTCCGTGGCCGCCGTCATCCAAAACAGAGGCCGATTGCTGATCGGGCGGCGGCCCAATTCGGGCATGCTCGGCGGGTTATGGGAATTCCCCGCGTTCGATACCCGCAAGACCTTGCACGATGCCGTGCTGAACACACTGGGACTTGACGTGACTGTCGGCGACTGCCTCGGGGATGTCTCGCACACCTACTCGCATCGCAAAGTCACGTTGCGCGTATATCGCTGCTCTCTCAACGGCGGCCACATCTTAACGGGGCGTTATGCCGAGGTGAAGTGGGTATGGCCCGGCCATCTCAGCCGCTATCCCATGCCCGGCATTTGCCATAAGGTGCTGCAACTGCTTTAATGGGACGATGACGGTCTTACGCTCACCGTAGCTGTTCCGCCGCCGCGTTTCACGATGAGGTGAATGTCGCCGTAAGGTGGCCGAAATCCAGCTTCGCGCCGTTTACCATCCTCCCGCCAAGCCTTCTCCCCAACCGTTGCAGCAAATGTCGACCGTTACCTCGAGGTTGGTGCACCATGGAGGCACGTCGAGATCCAGGGCCATCTGACCATACACGACGGCTTTCCCGACCACGTCCGCCCAGCCGCACCAGTTGTCCGTGTACGTACAGACGTTGTCCAGTTGAAAGTCCTCGTACGTGTAGTCAACTTCTACTTCTCCCTCCCCTTCGCCTTCGCCTTCACCTTCACCTTCACCTTCACCTTCACCTTCACCCTCGCCTTCGCCTTCACTGCTCCACGCGAAATCGGTAATCACAACCTCCGCGCCTTGCGCGTTCGCCGGTGCATTGCCTGAAAACAGCCACAGGTTGAAACGGAGATTCTCATTTCCCGGTTCTGGAACGTCGGGGTCGATCCTGGACCACGTGTGGATGAGCATTTCTTCAGGCGGCGTTGCGCCCAAATAGCTTCCGTAGTAACTCTTGAAGATGACCAGATTAGGCTTCCAGATAATGTAGTGCGTTATGTCCGATGCCTCATCCGACAAATCAACACGGAATCTGCTGCAACGGTTCGCGCACCCCGGGCACGCATCGCATGGCTGCACAACGTACTGCCCGTTTGTGTATTCCCCGGCATTGCCCCACCGGGCGAATTCGATGTCCATCTCTCGAAAATGCGCGTCGCGCTCGCCGACGTCCCATGTAAACAGGCCAAGCACGACGTTTGGATCCAAGACGTCGACGCGCCCCCTTGTTTGAAACGTGTACGTGCCGTATCCCAAGGAGGCGTCGAGGATGACTTCGGTGCAATACCACGTGCCATCATGTTCTGAAATGGTCAGATGCAGCCCCTCGCTGTCCACCCAGACGTCTTCAGGCGCATTTGAAAAGTAGTTGGGTCCGGGACCCATCGGACAGTCACTCTGTTTTGTCTTCCATTCGTACCCTGCGAACGAAAGTCGCCGGTCCGATCCGGTGCGCTCGACGGAGGTGAAGGCCAGAGTGCCGGGTATATCGGGAAGCTGGTCGCAAGGCCCACATGACGGCGGTTCGATCCCTGCGGGCAAGAGGTAGGCGGCAATCTCCGTGGCGCACTGATCGCACCCGCCCGTTACGATTGGACACTGCCACGTACAGTCCTGCTGAATGCTTGTGAGTGGCAAGGCAGAATAGGGCTTGGTCCACCACATGTCTTCAACTTTGATGTACACGGCAACGACAAGATCGTCGCATGACACCGACGGTGGAACACAAACCTGGCCGTGCAGCAGATCTGAAGTGCCATAATCCGGAACTTGGGTAAATTCAATGTGGTACTCGCCTTCCTCTTCGCCCTCGCACTCGCCTTCGCTCGGTCGGGGGCATCCGGTAGCTGATGCCAGGAGTATGCTTAGCGACAAAACAAGCAGGGCGTCCATATACATACCTAGGCTTGACCTTTTCTCTCTTGTCCACCCGCGATGACCATCCTCAAAAAACCGATTCAGACTTCTAACGAATATCTGCACGATCATGATACGCCCCTTTCTTGTTGACCCGGTTCTCATGTCTCCGCCCACTTTCGCCTGTACAAAAATGGACTGACTACACCGCAAAGACTCATGCGCCAGAATCCGTTGATCAACCCTTGTTATCCCGTGCCGTCACCGCAGACATTACCATGATATGAGGCTTCTGTCAATACAAATATTTCACTAGTACATAATTCAAACGATGTCCGCGCCTGTAAAGTCTGCACGTGATTTCACCCGCGGGCCTTATGACGAGGCAAAATGGGTATTTGTTCGAGATCTCGGCCGCTATCCCATGCCCGGCATTTGCCATAAAGTGCTCCAACTGCTTTAATGGCGCCATGACAATCAGCAACTCCCAAAGACGCACCCTGGCCACCTTGCCTTGGCTGGCGGGCGCAATGGGCCTCGGGCTGTTTGTCTTCCATCTGCTGGTGAACCGCCAATACGGGTTCCACGGCGACGAACTCTACTTCATCGTCTGCGGAAACCGGCCCGCCTGGGGCTATGTCGACCACCCGCCGTTCGTGCCGATGCTTGCCCGGCTCGCCACGGACCTGATGGGCGTGAACCTGTTCGCGCTCCGCTTTTTCCCGGCGCTCGTCCTGGGCGTTTGTTGCGTGCTGACCGGCTGGCTGGCGCGCCGGCTCGGCTCTGGCCGGTTTGGCGAATTCCTCGCGGCGTTGAGTTTCGTTTTCACGCCCATGTTTTTGCGGACGGGCGCTTTCTTGAACATTCCCTGTTTCGAAATCCTGTTTTGGCTCGTCATCGCCCACCTGCTCGTCACACTCTGCCGGTGCGACGACGCACGCTGGTGGCTCGCGGTCGGCGCCGTGGCCGGCCTCGCACTCCTCAACAAACACACCACCCTGTTTCTTGGCTCTGGCATCGCCGCCGGCATCATCCTGACACGCCGCAGAAAAGACCTCCTCACCCCGTGGCCCTATGCGGGCGCCGCTATCGCGTTTCTGGTGTTTCTGCCCAACCTGCTGTGGCAGATCCACCACGACTGGGCGACGCTCGAATTCGTCCGCAACCTCAACGCCACGGAAATGCAGGACACGCCCCGCCCCCTGTTCGTCGTTGGCCAATTCATCTTGATGAACGTGTTCAACGCCGTCGTCTGGATAGCCGGCCTCGTCTTTTTCCTGAAAAGCGCCCCCGGCAGGCCATACCGCATCCTCGGCTGGATTTACCTCACCGTCTTCGTCATCATGCTCACGTTCAAAGCCAAGGTGTATTACCTCGCCCCCGCCTATCCCATGCTGCTCGCCGGCGGCGCCGTCCTGCTCGAACAACAGATCTCGCGCCGCCCATACCTGCGCGCATCGCTGCCCACGGCCATTGCCGCAATGGGTATTGTCTTCATCCCCATCGTCTGCCCCATCGGATCAATCGAGTGGAAGGAGCAATATATCTCGCGGGTCCTCGGGTTCATGTTGGACGACCCATCCGATCTCACCTTCGATTTCCGCTATCAAATCCTCAAGCAGGATCAGTTGGATGCCTTCCTGAACGTATACAACTGCCTCCCCGTAACTGAGCAAGCGGACTGTGTTGTCTTGGCTAAAGATTATGGCTGCGCCTCACTCGTCAACGTGCTCGGCCGCGACGCCGGCCTCCCCCCCGGGATCAGCGGCAACAACTCCTACTACCTCTGGGGACCGCAAGGCGCAACAGGCCGCTGCGTCA
>JAPLKX010000486.1 GCA_026387845.1 Candidatus Hydrogenedentota bacterium
GATGTAGCCGATGTAGTCGTTGGCGAGGCCGACGGTGAGGACGCGGGGGAAACCTTGGACCTTCTGCCGCACCTCGATGCCGGCGACGAGCAGGGGCTCGCCGGGCAGGCCGACGAGGAGCGTGTCGCCGAGCAGGACTTCTTGCAACTCGACTTCCCGCGGGAGGGCTTCCATCGCCGCATCCATGTATTTGGCAAACTTTTCCTTGGCCTGTTGGGGGAAATTGAACTCGGGCAGGGGGATCATTTTTCGCGCGCAGGAGAAGACGAGGTCGTCCCGCGGGTCGAGGTTTTTGGCAGCGGCCGCGGCAACCTTGGCAAGACGCGATCCAAAATCTTCGACCCGGGCGAAGGCGTCGGCGCCTTGCGCGCCTTTGGGGGCCTGATCGCCTTCCGCGCCGTTCATGTAGAGTGCGACGGCGCCGGGGAATTGGTTCTCCATCTCGCGCTGGAACGTGCCGGGCCAGTCTGCGGAGATGAGCATATTGTCGGCGCCGAGGATGGTTGGATGGGTGGCGAAATGGGTGAGTATGGCGAGCGTCGAGCCGTCCTGCTTGTCCAGTCGCATCAGCCACATGCTCTCGTTGATGAGCGGGGACTCGCCGGCGGCGATGCGGGCGTCGGTGTCGTACTCCCACCGTCGGTTCTGGGCGAACCCCGGCGCGGTGGTTTCGACGAAGGCGGCTTTAACGGGCGCGGCGCCGGCCAGCGCGTCGGCGGCGGCTTTGGCGATCGCGGCGCTCATGATTTCCATGATAGCGGGGTCGTACTTCCCGAACTGCATCTGCCAGAACCGCTCGGGGAACATGGACGGCCCGGAGTGGGTGTGCGAGGCCGACATAAAGACATTGTCGGGGGAGAACCCTTGCGCGGCGATCTTTTCGATCACGAGCCGTTTGAGTTCGGGCGTGATGGATCGGAGGTTGCAGGTTATCAGCGCCATTTGGCGGCCGCCGTCTTTGAGGACGAGCACTTTGGCGTAGAGCGGGTCGTGGATGCCGGTAGCGGGCTTGCCCATGCGTGCGCCGTAGCCGGCCAACGGGACGCGGTATTTGGCGGGATCGGGCGTGATGTCGGCCTTGGCCGCGCCGGCCATAACGGCATGCGCGGAAGAGGCGGCAAACAAAGTCAGCAGCGAGATGATCAGCGTGATTCGCAGGGCGTGCATAGGACTCTCCGTGCCACCAAAGAACTTCCGTGGGACGATTGGGACCATTGGGGCCATTGGGACAAAGCGTTTTACATCGAACGTGGAAACCAGTATGGTTGAAGGCGCATGACGGCGTCAAGGCCGAATGAAGGACTAGAAACCGCACGGGATCAAAGGACCTAAGGGACGAAAAGGACGTAAGGGACATAAACGAAGATCTTTATGAGGGCGTGGTGAAAATGATGGCCAGAGAGCGCTGGAAATGGCGGGGTTTGGCGCAATCTCGCTGACACGGCGCCCGGACGATTTTTTTGGTGCGGTTCTGGAAGGAGGCCTTATGAAGCGGGGACTGTTGATTGTAGTTGCGTTGTGCGAGATGGCGGCAGGCGCAAATGCTCAAAGCGCCGCTCCGCGGACCGAGTGGACGGTTCCGCTGAAAGGTCCGGCGTCCTCGCCGGCGTTGTACCCGGATGAAAAGAACCCGACGTCGGTTGCGGTGACAACGGGGAACAGCTTAACGCTGATCGATGGCAAGGGGCAGGTGGTGTGGACGGCGAAGGAGGACGTGCCTTTTGCCACGCCAGTAACGGTGGCGGATCTGGACGGGGACGGGGCGGCGGAGTTGATAGCGGCGCGCCAGGATGGGGTGGTGGTTTGTTTCAGATCGACCGGCGAGGTGCGATGGCGGACGGATGGCCTGGCGCCGTCGGCGGGCGGTTACAAGAACCTTGTTGCGGCGGACGTGATGCCGTCGGCGGGGACGGAGGTGTTGGCGGGGTTCGACAATGGGTGGCTGTATTGCCTGAGTGCGGATGGGACAACGTTGTGGCGGTTTTTCGGGGACAAGTTCCGGGTGGGCGGGGTCGCGGTGGCCGACGGGGATTCGGATGGCGCGCCGGAAATTTTCTACGGGACGGACAACGGCCACATCTACTGCCTCGACGGGTACGGCCGGATGCGTTGGCGGTACTTCGAGCTTGCGCCGTACGGGCGGTCGGGGCCGAACGTTGCGGATCTGGAGGGCGACGGCAGCCGGGAACTGTTGATCACGCGGAGCAACGTGGGGAGCGCGACGTGCTTGATGGCGCTGGACGCGGTGACGGGCGGTTTCCGGTGGCGCACGGCCGACTATATGCAGAGCTACGTATCGAACGCCGTGGCGGACATCGACGGGGACGGCCGGCTCGAGGCGTTCCATACGGACAAGGGGAATTTCGTTTACTGCGACAATACTGACGGTTCTCGGCGTTGGCAAATCGAGTTGGCGGGCAGGGGTATGTTTTGGGCGCCGGCCGTTGGGGACGTGGACGGAGACGGGCACGTCGAGATCCTGGCGGGGTGCCGGTCGACGGATCCAAAGACGGGCACCTGTTTTTATGTAGTGAGCGACACGGGCGTGTTGAAGCAGGCGATGGCGCTGGGCGGCGGGGCGAATGCCGGTACGGCAGTGGCGGACCTGGACGGCGATGGGAAGCTGGAAGTTGTCGTTGCTACCGACGCTCCAAACCAGTTGATCGCGGTGACGTGGGACGGCGCGGGGCGCGTTGCGTGGCCTTCGTTGCGTGGCGACAGCCGGATGTCGGGCGCGCCGGGCGTTGCGATGGGCAAGCCGGTCGAGTTCAGCGGGACGTCGGAGAAGAATTCGGCGGGCGTGCAGGTCGAGGCGGGAGAGGCATACCGGGGCAAAAACCTGTGGAAGTTGTCGTGGGGGGATCCCGTTCCGGCGGAGGCGTGCCTGGAGGTTCGTGTGCAGCCGGACACGGGGCCCGCGGAGACGCGGGTTGTGAATCTGAAACCGGGTGCGGTGGGCTCGGAGGTTGAAGTATGGCTGAACGCGGGGGGAACCTCGACAGTCGCGGTGAGCATGCATAAGGCGGCGCCTGCGCCGGAAGGACCTGTGTTTACAGTCGTACGCGAAGTGACGCCGGGGGAGCCGGGTGATTGCGATGTGGCGGGTGTGGCTGCGGCGGTTGAGGAGGCGGCGGGCTTGGCGGGAGCGGGGAGTCCGCAGGCGGTGGGGTTGCGGCGCGAATTGCGGTCGCTGGAGGCGGAAGCGGAGACGGTGCGGGAGCTGGCGGCGGCGGAGGGACGGTCGAGCGGGAGCTCGACCCCACCGCGCCCGGCAGATGCTTTGCAGGAAACGGCGGGGGGAGGGCCGAATCGGAATTCGGCCCTACCAGAGGCGGCTACGGGGTTGCGGGAGCGGGCGGGGAACCTGAAAGCGCGGGCGGGGCTGCTGGCGGGGTGGTGGCGCGGGGGGAACGTGGGCAGTTTTGTTTGCTGGCAGGACGTGAACCCGTGGGACGGGTTTGATCCTTCAGGTTTGCCGGGGAAACTTGAGAAGCCGGTGAACGTGGCCGTAAGCGCGTATGGGAACGAGTTTGAAGACGTTGCGCTGACGCTGCTGAACGTGACGGACGAGCCGATCGACGTGCGGTGTGCGTGGAATGAGCCGCAGGCGAGCCAGTCGCCGAAGCCGGACCCGGAGTTTGCGCGGCGCGTGACGTTTCGGCGGCTGATCCCGGTTGGTTCGGGCAGGTTGGATCGGGTATTCGACGCGTTGCCGGAGCTCGATTTGTCGCGGTCGGTGACGCTTGCGCCGGGGGAGGCGCGGCAGGTTTGGCTGGTGATAGACACGCACGGGCTCGAGCCGGGTGCGCACGAGATGACGTTGTATTTGGCGGACCTGACGCGGCAACCAACCGTGGCGCCGGTGTCGCTGAAGATAGAGGTGTGGCCTGTAGCACTGCCGACGGACGTGTTCAAGAAGATCAACTGGTCGACGTTTGACGAGTCAGTGACGTCGGATCAGTCGATGCGGGACATGATCGACCACGGGGTGAACGTGATATACGGGCCGGGGTTCCCGCAGGTCCCAGTGGACGAGAACGGCGGCCAGGCGGGTGAGATTGATTGGAAGGCGTTTGACACGGGGCTCGAACGTGTGCCGGGGCATTTCACGATGTTGTGGAGCTCGCCGCCGGGGCGGAAGTGGCCGGAAGGTGTGAACCCGGGGGCGGAGTCGGAGCCGTATTTCAACGGGTTCCGGACGGCGGTGCGGGAGCTGGCGGCGCATTTGCGGGAGCGGGGTTTCCCGTACAGCCAGTGGGCGTTTTATCCGATAGACGAGCCGTGGAACACGGGCGCAACCAGCGTGGCGCAGTTGAAACAGTTCGCGGAAATGGTGAAGCGGTCGGACAGCGAGGCGATGGTGTACGCGAACCCGGCGGGCGGCGTACGGCCGGAGTACCTGGACGAGTTCAAGGGCCTGATCGACGTCTGGCAGCCGGAGATCAACCACCTCAAGCGGGACCCGGCCCTGCTCGAATGGTTCCGGCAGAACGCGCGTCATTTCTGGGCGTATGAAGCGACGGGGCCGGGGAAGGAGTTGCTTCCGCTGGGCTATTACCGGGCGTATGGCTGGCTGGCGTGGCGGCTGGGCGTGGAAGGGGCGGGCTACTGGGTATACCGGGGCGAGGACCTGTGGTGGCCGGCGGGCGACTCGGACTATTCGGCGGTTTACCCGACGGACACGAGCGTCGTGCCGTCGCGGCGGTGGGAAGCGGACCGGGACGGGGTGGAGGATTACCGGGCGCTGTACGTGCTTGGGCGGGAGATCGAATCGGCGCAGTCGGCGGGCCGTATCGAGGCGGCGGATCGGGCGCAGGCGCTGATGGACGAGGCGGTGGAGAACGTGGCGGGCTGGCAAGTCGGCGTTATCGACGAGATCACGCGGCAGACGCGCGATTATGAGTTGGATTTCGGGCTTTTGCTGGAGTATCGCGAGGCCATCGCGCGGGAGATCATGCGGCTGCGGGAAGGTAAATAGGACAGATCAGACAGATCGGACGGATCGAACGGGTGGGGCGAGCCTGGCGGGGGCGCAAAAAAAAATTTGCCGCGGGGGCAATTTTTTGCTTGAAAAATGGTTAATCAAGGTACATATTATGCGCGACTTTGAATCGCGTGCGATTTCCGCACGACGCGGATTGAGGGAGGCGACCCTGACGTGGACCAAATCAGTATAGACCCGCTGTACGTGCACCAGCGCCGGCCGAGTGTGTGGTCGGCGCGTGTCCTCCCCTGCGCGCACACGATGGTGCGCGTGTTTCCCGCCGCTCCGCCCGGCACGCCGGCCCAGAACGAAGATCAGGGCCCACCGGGTCTTTTGAGCGGGCCGCCGGGCCTGATTTGATTAGCGCGCGGTTCCCGCGCGCGGCTGCCGGCGCCCGCTGATCCCGCTTCGACGCAGCCCCCCGGACAGGGGTTGCCCCGCGCCATGGAACTGTATTTTGGGGAAAACGCCAGGCGCGAAATGTATCCCAAAAAGTTATGGACAAATACCCAAGACGGGTGTAGATAGTTGGCCCAACCTACAGGCGCGCGCGAGCGCGCGGATAAGTAAAGTAAAGGGAATCAGCCGTATGGCCAAGAAGATAATGACAAAACCGGTGACGCAACAACGGACGCTGGGTCCGGTGCCCGACCTCGAGCGGCATCTGCCCTCGGAATGGTGGCGGACGTTGTTCAATTCGATTTATTTGAAGACGGACGGCGACGTGGTCGAGAACGACCGCAACACGATTAAAGAGATCAACTTGCTGGCGCGTGTTGCGGGGCTCGAGAAGAACGACCGAATCCTCGACCTTTGCTGCGGCCAGGGCCGGCATTGCCTCGAGCTTGCGCGGCGCGGGTTCAACCACGTGACGGGGCTGGACCGGTCGCGGTATTTGATCCGTCTGGCGCGGAAACGGGCGAAGCACGAGAACCTGACGGTGTCGTTCCACGAGGGGGACGCGCGGACGTTCCGGTTTGCGGAGAACTCGTTTCATTGCGTGACGCTGTTCGGCAACTCGTTCGGCTATTTTGAGCGGGAAGACGATGACCTGGCGGTGCTCGAGCGGGTGAAGCGGGTGCTAGTGAACGGCGGCACGATCGCGATGGACCTAGTCGACGGGGACTGGATGCGTACGCATTTCGACGCGCGGACGTGGGAATGGATCGACGAGAACTATTT
>JAPLKX010000360.1 GCA_026387845.1 Candidatus Hydrogenedentota bacterium
TTTTGACGGAAAACGTCGCCTTTTTGATCGATTTTGACCCGAATTTGATGGAATTTGACGGCTTTTTACATGCACGGATGCGCATACGCCGTTGTGCATAACTTGTTGCGAAAAAGCAACGTCGGAAATTGGGAACAGCAATGTAGGCCGGGATGAAATCCCGGAATGTTGATTCGCCGGCGGGACAGGAAAGCCGGGATTCCATCCCGGCCTACATGCTGGGAACAATGCCCAAGGGGCAAAGGCAAGATTCGGGATTCGCCATTCGGGAATCGGGATTCGGGAGGCGGGGGCCGGGAACCCGCCCAGGCGGGCAGGCCGGGGGACGAGGGGCGAGGAAACTGCCAAAACGGCAGTCGGCGGCCGGGATTCCTGGCTCGTGGCTCGCGGCTCGTCGGTCGTGGCTCGTCGCTCGTGGCTCGTGGCCCGTGGCTCGTCGGTCGTGGCTCGCCGCTCGTGGCTCGTCGCTCGTGGCTCGTCGCTCGTGGCTCGTCGCCCGTGGCTCGCGGCTCGCGGCTTGCCGCTGCGTCCCCGGGAATCCCCGAAAATCCTCTTGACTTCTGCCATCGGCGGCCGTAAGATATCGTCATGCGCCGCGTCCGACAAGCGATGGCCGTAGGCCGGGCGGATTTCGGGGGTTCCCCGCCGCCCAGGCCGATTAAGGAAAGGGCAATGAGAAAATCGGTATGGTGTCCCCCGAATTGTCTGACACATCTGGCGATGTCCAGTATAGTATCAGCGGGCGGGGTGATGCGGATTACTTCAAGTTTGACGCGACGGGCACGTTTACAGGCCCGTGCAAGGGTTATGTGAACATGCCTGAAATGGTTGCCGCCGGGCCGCTGCCGGATACGGTTGGCGTCTTGAGGGAGAAGACAATAACGTGGACAATCAGTGTCAGCGACGAGAGCATTGAACGCACAACTGGACCTCATACTGTTTTTCGAACCTACGCGTATCCGGGCACCGACTACAAGGGCTGGCCGGTGCCGATGGCGGCAAACTGGATGACGACCAAGCGCGCCGACGGATGCTGTTCGTGGGCCGAGGGCCATTCGTCAGCAAGTGGCACCGCGCGAAGCCTCTGGGATAATATGGCTGAGCCTAACGACCCGCCTTACGAGCCGGGGGAGGTGCCCGGAAAGCCTTTGAAGGGACCCGGCGACTGGAAGAGGTGCTGGGAACTCCTGGACGGAAACGTCTCAGGCCAGTGCGACCCTCAGGCGGCGCTAATGGCATCTGCGTGCAATTTGCTAGGCGTCGAAGCCAAAGTGGGATTGGTGCACGCGTCGCTTGATGCGGGAGCCAGTCATTGCCTCAACCAAGAGAAGCGAAAGGTGGGCCTTCAGTGGCAATACCTGTATTTGGACGCTGATCCTGGCACGGGCTTCAACATGCAGCAGTGGGAAGGCTGCTGCGTTGTCGAAGGGCGATACTATGCCTTGTGGCCAAAGATTGAAGCCAATGATGACTATGACATGCTAAAGAACAAACTCGGTGCCGAAAATGGCTGGACCCAGTGGTGGTGCCGGTTGGATGACGCAGGCAAACCTATTCCCGTAGAGCCCGGACCGGCCATCCCCTAATCAGCGAAAGGAGATAAGTATGAGAACTTATATTATGGTGGCATTTCTTATGGTTGCGGGCCTCGTTGCCCACGGGGGGGCGGGCTCCGCTATGCCGGCGCCTTTGCCGGCGTCCCTGGGAGAGTGGAGCGTCTCCGCGGGGGTCGTCAAGGCACTGGAGCAGTGGTACAGTCCTACCGCAAGGAATCTCGTCTATCCTCAAGCCGAGGAGAAGGTGTGGGCCCCCGCGGAAATACCGCTGGGCGTTCGCCAAGAGGCTGCCGGATGGTTAGGCCGTATTCTCCAGGCACCCTATGTCATGCCCCAGGTTTCGGATCGCTTCGTGGGGGTTCGCAGAACACGTGCCGGGACCAAGGAGGAGGTGGATTATCTTTATTTGCGCTACGAAACCAATAACATGTTCGTTCAAGTATGCGAGCATGAACGCGGCATGGCTCTCATGTTTCAACCCCAGCGCGGCCGAGCCGAAGCGCCTCCGGCGGATTGCCTGACGGCACAGCGGTACTTGCTCGACTTGTACCGCCAGGTCTTCCAGCCCCCCAAGGTGCCGCTACGGTACGTGGAGATGGGCCTGGAAACCAAACAATCGGCAGGTGGGCGCCCCCTCTTTTGTGGCGTCATACGAGTGGACCCCAACGAGCACCCGACGATTTCGTTTGACCCGCTGACGCGAAAACGCTACTGGCACGACGAAATGACCGCCTTTGTTGACGGATACACGGTGGGCTTTTTCTTTCGAAAACTAGACGGCCAAATCGACGCAGAGGCCCAGTCGGTTCCGTCCGGCAAGCGTTGGTAGAGAAGGGGATTTCCGGGGACACGCATAACCGTGCCCGTCCCGCCTCCGTCCTTCGGACTACGGACGGGCAGGCCCGCCAGAGAGGCCAGGCGGGCAGGCAAGGGCTAACGCTCCCGCACAGGGGTCGTGTTGTTTTTGTTGTGGCTGTCTTGAGGCCGTTTCTTGGGTTTTCTCCCTCTAGAGCCGTTGTGGGCGTTTCTGTTTCCGTGCCTGGGGCCGTTCGCCAGGGGCGCACCTTGGGCGCCGCCCGCGCATTGCACGCGCGCGTTGCGTTCATGCTTCCGGCGTCCGCCTCAGG
>JAPLKX010000365.1 GCA_026387845.1 Candidatus Hydrogenedentota bacterium
GATCTCGGGCGGCGTCCGGTCCATGGTGGCTATCCGGACGACCACGTCGGCCTGGATGTCCCGCGGCAATGCCGACAACACAACCGCCGATACGGTGCTGTTGAGGTGCGCCAGGATCAGCGCGATCGTCTGCGGATGTTCGTCTTGGATGAAACTGCATATTTGCGAGGCGTCGGCCCGTTTTAGAAACTCGAACGGCACTTCCTGCAGGCTGCTCTGCAATTTGTTGAGGACCTCGAGCGCGCGGTCGCTGCCCAGGGCCTGTTCGAGCAGGTCGCGGGCGAACTCGACGCCGCCCTGCGCTACGTACCGTTTGGCCACGGCCATCTTGTAAAACTCGTCGAGGACCGCGACCCGCAGGTCCGCGTCGATGGTGCCCAGGCTCGAGAGGTCGAGGGTCAACTGCTCGATTTCCTCGTCGCTCATTGCGCCCAGCACCTTGCTGGCGGCTTTTGGGCCGAGGCAGGCCAGCAGAATTGCGGCTTTGGTTTTGCCGGTCAATTCAGCGAGGCTTTGTTTTTGCCTGGCCGTTTATCAGTCCTCCTCTTCGGCCAGCCAGGTGCGCAGCAACGCCGCCACGGCATCCGGGTTTTCCTGCGACATCCGCGCCACTTCTTCGTTAATCTGGTCGCGCCGCACGTCTTCGGGCGTCGCCTGCGCCCGTTCGTACGACCGGTCTTCTTCCTCTTCCACGGGCATGACGACCGCCCGCCGGAGGAATCGGCGGCCTACCACGAATACCAGGACGATCAGCGCAATCTTGGCCGCGTTCACCCCGTAGTTCATCAGCGTCTCGACAAGCTTGACGCGCTCGATTTCCTGGAATGCCACCCGGGCCTCGCCCAGGTTGGTAATCGTGAACGGCTGGTCGTTGATGGTAATCTCGGTTTCTTCTTCGCCCGACCCAACCGCCGCCAGGATGTATTGCTCGTACATATCCTTTTTTTCAGGGGTAAGCCCGATGTACTCGGTGGTTTCTGCGCCCTCCGCGTCCGTCGCTTTCCGCGTTTCGCCTTCGATGATGGCGCTGACGATGTACTTTTTGACGGCGCCGGGGTTTCGGATCAGCTTGGTTTCGGTCTTGCTGGGCTCGAAATTCTCGATAGTCTCGTCGGTCTCGTCGTTGGATTGCGAGGCGCCGCTGGCGGCCGTGCCCTCGGGCATGTTGGCCGTGGCGCCGGGCGCGCCTTCGGGCAAGGCATCGCGGGTGGTGGTTTTCGTGGTGGTCGTGTAGGAACTGAGGAGGGCCCCCTCTTCGGATTTGGTGGTGGTTTCCGTGCGCTGGTCGAAGTCGCAGATGGCGCTGACTTTCACTACCGCCCGAACGCCCAACTGCTCCAGATCACGGACCGCCCGCTCCTCGCGGCTGCGCTCGAGTTCGGTCACGTACTCGAGGTTTGAATTGGCAATCGAGGCAAACTCGCTCGACGGCGGCAAATGCAGCGGTGTGCCGTCCGTGGTGACGAGCGTGATGTTGTCGTCGGACAGATTGGCGCCGCCAAAACTGCTGATCGTGTGAAGGACCGCCTGGGTTTCGGATTTGTTCAGAGGCCGGCGCACATCGAGCGTCACAGCCGCCTCGGACGGTTTCTGCTGCGACGTGAACAGTTCCTCGTCGGCTTCGCGTATAAACACAAATGATTTGTTTACAAAATCGAATTCGTTCAGTTGCCGCTGCAGTTCGCCCTGCACCGCCCGCATGTATTTGATGTCCTGCATCCACCGGTTGGACATGATGTCCTGCTGCTGGAAGATCTCGAAGCCGGGCGCATGGCCCTGCGTGGTGGGGAGCCCTTTGGAGCTGGCCGCCAACCGGCCCTGGCTCC
>JAPLKX010000369.1 GCA_026387845.1 Candidatus Hydrogenedentota bacterium
CTTGGTATGCCGAGCATGACTGACAGCTTGGGGGTGGAAGTCCCCTGCACAACCTGATGGAGGTGAAGTGCTAGCGAACCGCAAGGGCGTCGCCGAGGTCCACCAGGCCGAGACGGGGATACGGACTCGTACGTCCGGTGGTGTGACAGGGAAAGCTCGTGAGAGCCTACCTATGTCGATTCTGCTTTCGCGCAGTGGAATCGTTTATTTCAGCCCCGTGTTAGGTCTTTTGTGTTGAGACTGAATAGCAAAGAATTTCAGAGTTACCATGAGACTGACGCAGAAGCAGGAATGGCTGGTAGCGCGGTACGTCCGGGCGGTAGGCGAGGAGTTGGGCGACGTGCCGGACGGAGTCCGGGAGCAGGCAATCGAACGCATCAAGGGCCGCATCAAGCGTGAACTGAAAGCTTTCACGACCTCGCCGTTGCGAGATCCCCAGGTGATCGGCGTGTTGCAGCGGCTCGGCCCGCCGGCCGAACAAGCGGGGACGTTGAGGGCCGGATGCCAAAAGCCGCTGCTGGTGTTGAGCGTGACGGACCGGGTATGGCTGGGGGTGTGCGGGGGCATTGGCGAGTACCTCGAGGTGGACCCGCTGCAGGTGCGGTTCACGGCGGTGGTGCTGGGGCTGATGACGGGGCCGCTCGCCCTGATAGTCTACCTGGCGCTGTACTTTGAGATGTACAACGCCGCGCGCCACTCCGAACTGCGCCAGCGCGTTCCCCGGATCGACGCCGTCGAACTGTTGCGCGTGACAGGAGGGACGGTGATGGCCGTGGCCGCCCTGGACCTGACCGCGCGGCTGGCGCTGATGCTGCTGGATGGGGCGAGCGCCCGGCTGTCTGTGCAGCCGTCGATCGATCTTGGGCCGTGGGAATGGGTGCGGCTCAATCTGACGTGGCTGATGTACGCGGCGCTTTTTGCGCTTGCGCCGGTGGCCGTGCTGGCGGGGCTGCACGTGGCGGGCCACTGGGAGCTTACGGGAAAGCGGGTCATTTACGCGGCGGTGGCCGTATACGCGCTGGTGCTGTGCTTTGGGATCGCGTTGAGCGTTGTGGGGGTGATTCTGCAGGTGGCTGCGCGGGTATCTATCAGCTAATCGCGTGGCCAGGAACCCAAGGCAGGCGGTCAGCCAGTTCACGCCCTTGACCGGATCCACCACATGCTCTACGATCCACCCATTTCCACGCCTACTACAACGACTACAGAGCGTCCGTAGACATTCGCACGTGTGAGATAATAGAAGGCAACTTGCCTCGCAGGCAACAGAAGCTGGTGCTGGCATGGGCCGAACTTCACCAAGAAGAACTGATGGCGGATTGGCGCCTGGTAACCAGTGGCGAGACCCCATTCAAGATTGAGCCGCTGCAATAAGCTGGAGGAAATTGTGTACCCGTCCGTGAAAAAGGCCATTCCTAACGAAGATTTTACGCTTGCCATAGAATTTGACAACGGGGAACAGGGCGTTCTTGACCTGAAGCCGCATCTGAATTTCGGCGTGTTCCACAATATAAGGGACTACGAGAATTTCAGACGGGTCCGTGTGGCCTTTGATACGGTTGAATGGGATTGCGGCGTCGACCTCGATCCTGAGTTTGTCTACGCAAATTGCACGATCACTGCGCGGACATGAGCGGGCTAAAAGATCTCCTGGGCCGCCAGCACCATCATCGATTTGTGGGCAAGGACAACCTTTGCGGGGCCGGCGAGCGCGGGCGCGTCCGCGGCGTCGGGGAGGTCGAGCGGGGCGTCTTGGGCGGTGTCCAGCCGCACGACCCAGCGGCCGTCCGGCACGTTGAACTCGCAATCGTTCAGCGAGGGGTTGAACATCAGGTAGAGCGTTGAGCCGAGGTTTTGCGAGCCGTCGATTCGGCATGCCAGGCTGAGTTCCGTGCCGTCCCAGGCGACGGATTTGCCTGCGCGGTTGTACCAGGCCAGGTCCGGCTGGCCGCCGGCGCCCACGGGTTTTCCATCAAAATAGTGCAACCGCGTGCAGGCGGGGTTCTGTTTGCGGAACCGGATGACCCTCTTGCAGAACTCGAACAAATTCCGGTTCTGCTCGACCATGTCCCAGTTGAACCACGAGATGTCATTGTCCTGGCAGTAGGCGTTGTTGTTGCCCTTTTGTGTGCGGCCGAACTCGTCGCCGCCGAGCAACATCGGAACTCCGAGGCTCAAGAACAGCGTGGCCAGGCAATTTTTCTGCATCCGCATCCTGAGGGCCAGTATGGCGGGATCCGTGGTGTCTCCTTCGTCGCCGTAGTTCCAACTGAAATCAAACGGCGAGCCGTCGACATTGTTTTCGCCGTTGGCGAGGTTGTGCTTATCGTTGTAAGAGACGAGGTCGCGCAGGGTGAATCCATCGTGGGCCGTCACAAAATTGACGCTGTGTCCGGGCGTCCGGCCCTCGAGTTCGTAGAGGTCGGCGCTGCCCGACAGGCGCGTGGCAAACGGGCCGCGCATTTTCTGGTCGCCGCGCCAGAACTTCCGGACGTCGTCACGGTATCTGCCGTTCCACTCGGCCCAGCGGATGTCTCCGAACGAGCCGACCTGGTATGCGCCGCCGGCGTCCCATGCTTCGGCGATCAGCTTGGTATCGCGGAGTGCGGGGTCTTCGGCGATTCGCTCGATGAGGACGGCATTCTCGGCGATTCTCCCGCGGGTGTCGCGCCCGAGGATGGATGCGAGGTCAAACCGGAACCCGTCAACGTGCATGACGGTGACCCAGTAGCGCAGGCAGTCCAGGATGAAATCGCGGACCAGCGGGTGGTTGCAGTTGAGGGTGTTGCCGCAGCCCGAATAGTTGAGGTAGCGGCCCTCGTCGTCGAGCATGTAATAAATGGCGTTGTCGATGCCGCGGAAACAGACGGTCGGTCCTTTTTCGTTGCCTTCGAACGTGTGGTTGAGGACTACGTCGAGGATAATCTCGATTCCGGCCTCGTGGAACTTCGACACCATGTGCCGAAACTCGGATATTTGTTCGCCGTTGGCGGTGGTTGCATATTTACCGCAGGGGGCAAAAAAGCCGATCGAGTTGTAGCCCCAGTAGTTGGCCAGTTGCTCGCCGGTGAGGGGGTTGACAAGATCCAGGCTTTCGCCGAACTCGTGAATCGGGAGGAGTTCCACCGCCGTAACGCCCAACTCCTGAAAATACGGGGTCTTTTCGATCAACCCCAGGTAGGTGCCGGGGTGTTGCACGTTGGATGAGGGGTGAATTGTGCAGCCGCGGACGTGCGTCTCGTAGATGACGAGTTCGTCAAACGGGACCCGGGGGTGGATGTCGTCCACCCAATCGGGTTTCTCGCCGATGGCGATGGATTTTGCGGTGCCCCGCGCCACGTTCCCCACAAACGCTTTGGCGTAGGGGTCCAGCAGGAACCGGCTTCGGTCGTACCGGAGGCCATGACGCGGGTCGTAGGGACCATCCATCCTGTAGGCGTAAAGCGTGCCGGCGGACAAGCCCTCCACGTACATGCTCCAGACGTCGCCGACCCGGTGTCTGCCGGCGTCGTACTCGAGTTCAAGCACCGGCTGCTCGTCGTCGTCGTTCTCGAAAATGGCCAGCCACACCCGGGTCGCATGGCGGCTGAACACGGCAAACCGGATCCCGTTTTCCCTGACGGCGGAGCCAATCGGGAACGCGCGGCCCGGCAGTATACGGATCTTCTTGGCGTAGTCCAGCTTTGTAGTCACAGGTTACGTTACTCAACCAGGAGATTGAAACAACCTCAAAGCCCGGCTTCGGGGAAGTCGGACCTTAAGAAACGATTGTACTCAGCGAACAGCCGTAAAAGCCAGCATTCAGTCTTCTTCTTGCTCTTCGGCCCATGGTTCCGGAGACACATACTCGTTTTGCCATCCGGCTTCCGCCCACTCTTCTTCGTCCCACTGCTGCAAAATCGCCAGGTTTCGCCGCCGCTTGTGGACCCAGGCAAGAATCACGATAAAGGCCATTATGTTAAAGACCGAAACGGCCGAAGCCGCCGTGATGATTATGGCGGGCACCCGCATGGAATCGCGCCATGCGTTGTAGAACGGCCCCGGTTTGAGCCCGGTTGCCTGGAGCAGCGCGGTCTCGAACGGCTCCTGGCGCATGGCGCGGACAACGTTCCAGAATCCTTTTTCGCCCAGCCGGTCGATAAGGAATCGCGTCAAGCTGAGGGCTTCGGCGTAGGCGTCGCCGGAGAGGACTTCATCGCCCAGCGGCAGGAACGCGAAGTCCAGATTGTAATACGGGATGAGCCGGCCCGAGGCATACATCCGTGCAAGCCGCGCCATTGATCCCCAGCGGTTCTCTTTGGAAAGCACCATCACGATGCCTTCGTTCAGCCACCGGGGCAGGAATTCGTCTTGTACGTTGCGGGCGAGGAGGACGTGGAGCAGTTCGTGCCGCAGAAGCCCGTCGTAATCCCCGGGTTGCGGGAGCAGGTAGGGCGCCTTGACGGCGATCTGCCCGCTGGGCGTCCTGGTGACACCGCCGACCCACGTCCGGCCGTACTGGCCTGCGCGGCGGCGGAACTCCTGAACTGACCTGCAGATGGTTACCGTAATCGGCTGTCCGCCGCCCGGAAGACGTTGCGCGAAATCGGAAAGCGTTTGTTGGAGTGTTTCGAGAGAATCCCGGGCGATCTGTTCGTCGCCCGGCCAGAATTCGACAGTAAACACGCCGGTTTTTATTTGTCGGGGTTCAACGGCTGCGCCGGCGCGCGCGGCAAACGTTAGTATCAGCGCGAAAGCCAATACGATGCGCGTTGAATATAAAGCGGGCCTCACAGCAAGGCGCCCCGGGTCCGCCGATTACGCAGATCGGCAATCGCCTCTGCCGCGCGGCGCAACACATCCTCGACGGATTCATGTGAGAGGTCGACTTCATGGATGTCACCGTGGTCGGCGTAGTAGAGAATGCCCTGCTGCGGGGTTCGGCCCAGAAGCCGCGCGACCGCTGCCGCATACAGGCGCAACTGGAACTCGTAACGGCCTGCCATCGTCCCGCCTGGGCGGCCGGTCTTGTAATCCAGGACGACGGCCCCGTCTTCCAGCACGGCGTCGATCACGCCGTGAACAAGCCCGCCGCCGAGATTCAGGTAAAACGGGACTTCGCGCTGAATCGGGCACGATGTGAACCGCCGCGCCAACGGGGACTTGTTGAACTTGGCCGCAATGTCGCGGAGCGTGGTTTCAAACATACTGCGCCGCGCGGGATCCAGGCATTCTTCCGCGAGCACCGCGTCGAGAGGGGGATCGCCGGAAAAATCCCACCGCTCAAACATTCTGTGAACAAGCGTACCGCGGAACATGCGTTCCCGTGCCGCCGGATCGGGTTGAGATTGTTCTGCGTCCCGCGGCTCTTCCTCGTCGGCAGTCTTGAAAATAGCGGCCAGCAGTTCGGATACGGAAAATGTTTTACGAGCCGCGGCGACGGCGTCAACAGGCCCCGCCCGCCGTTCCAACTCTTTCCAGAGGGCCTGGTGGACGTTGCCTGGATGTGCATGCGGCGCCGCGTTCCAGCTAGTATCGCCGGGGCATGTGCGGCGCACCACGGCGCTCCACCCGCCCGACTGACCTTCGATAACCGCGCCGTCGTTCGAGCCGCAAACGCCGTAGAGCTCGTCGAACGTCTGCATCCAGGACTGCTTTCCAGGCACGGGTGAGCCGCTGAGCATCAGCCAGTCCCGCGCCCGCGTCATCGCCACGTAAAGCATTCGCGCCTGCTCGGCCTCGTCCTTTTCGGCTTGCTCGTTTTTGATGGCGCGGCAGATGGCGGGGA
>JAPLKX010000601.1 GCA_026387845.1 Candidatus Hydrogenedentota bacterium
CCGGCCCGGACGGCGAGGAGCCGCTCGAAACGGTCCAGGATGGCCTGGCCGCCCCGCACGTGGCACGCGGTCCCCAGGCACACGCAGACGCGGTGGCGGCCGGTCGGCGTCAACGAAAACGAACGGTAGAACGTGGCCAACGCGTATAGGCGCGAAAGCGGCAGATCAAGTTTTTCCGAGAGACCCACCAGCGTCTTGCGGGGCAGATAGCCCTCTTGGCGCTGGATTTCCTGCAGGATGCCGACCAGGGCGGACGGATCCCCGCCGCATTGCCCGACTACCTTGTCAATTTGAACTGTATCCATGTTCCTCATTCTCCTGAAACACTTCGGCCAGCGCCTAGTCCAAGTCACAATGGAGGCATCGTTTTGCCTCGCATATGGCCAACATTTCGGAATACGTGATATCGGCTTCGCGGAAATCGTGTGCGCGTTCGCTGGCGGGCCGCAGGGCTTGTTGGGGCCGCTTGAAATTATCGATCGCTTCGCCCGTGTCCGCGAACTCGACCCGGCGACGCGGCCGGACCCGCCGATAGGGGTCGCGCTGCTCGAGGCCGCGCAGGTGGCGGTGGATCGTGACCGCCGCTTTTTGGCCCGACGCAACCGCTTCGATCACCGTGGCGCCGCCCGTCGTCACCTCGCCCGCCGCAAACACGCCCGGCTCGCTCGTCGCGAGGCTCACGGAATCCACGACCAGCAGATTCCACGGGGTGCGCTCGAGGTCCGGCCCGCCCGCCAACACCGTCAGGTCAGGCTCCTGGGCGCCCGCAACAATGAGGGTTTGGGCGGGCAGTACCAGTTCCTCGCCGGCGGCGGTGATTCGGGCTCGCCCGGTCTGATCCGGCTCGAGCGCTTCACAGCGCACGCATTTCAATCCGGTCAGCCGGCTGTTCGTTCGCACCGCCTCTTTGGGCCGGTGCAGCGCGTAGATCGCGACGCCTTCTTCTTCGGCGGCCTTCAGTTCCGCCGCATCAAACGGCAGTTGGTCTTTGTCTCGCTCGTACACCAGCCCGCACGTGGCGCTGCCGAGCCTCAACGCGGTTCGCGCGGCATCGAGCGCGGCATAGTTGCATCCGACAACGAGAACGTCGCCGGCGAGCCGGGTCCGTTTTCCGGCCTTCACGTCCTTGAGGAACTCGACCGCGTTGAAACACCCCGCCGCGCCATCCACGCCCGGAAGACTCTGAGCAACGGGTTTTTGCGCGCCCACCGCAATCAGAATGGCCTGATATCCTTTTTTGCGAAGATCCTTAATCGTGACGTCTTTTCCAACGGTCACATCGGTAACGATATCCACGCCGGCGTCGCGGATCAGTTGGACCTCGCGATCAACCACATCCACCGGAAGCCGGAATTCGGGAACCGACTGGCGCAACGTGCCGCCGGCCAGCGAGGCGGCCTCGAAAACCGTTACCGGGTAACCTTCCCGCCGGAGATCTCGCGCCGCCGTAAGCCCTGCCGGGCCGGCCCCAATGACGGCGATCCGCTCGGTCCGCGTGGTTTCCGCGGGCGCCTTTCTGGGTTTCCAGCGCCCTCGTTCGTAGTCGGCGACGAACCGTTTGAGCGACCGTACCGCGACGGGATCATCGGTTTCGCCAAGCCGGCAATTGGCCTCGCACGCACGCGGGCAGAGGCGCCCGCACACCCCGGGGAACGGGTTGTCTTGCAGGATGACTTCGAGCGCTTCGTCGAACCGGCCCAGGGTGATTAGCGCGTGGTAACTCGGCACATCGACGCCCGCCGGGCAGTTTCGCTGGCACGGGGCCGGGCACAGCCGCTTGCACACCATGCTCGGGCAGTACTTGTCGCGGATGTGGGCTTCGTACTCGTGGCGGAAGTGGCGGATAGTCGAGAGCACGGGATTGGGGGCGGTTTGGCCCAACCCGCACAAGGCCGTGTCTTTGATCGTATTACC
>JAPLKX010000546.1 GCA_026387845.1 Candidatus Hydrogenedentota bacterium
GAATCATCTCGCACGGGTTGAAATTCCCTCAGGAAGCACCGCCGGATCTGGTTAACCGCGGCGACGGCCTCTGCGCATCCTGTCATAGCCCGCTTTTGCCGGTAGAACTGTCCACCGACTTGCTGGAGGTCCCCCCGAATGTAGCCGTGGACACGGGGCGCCTTCGTGCCTACAGCCGGGGGAAAGGCCTGATCCTCGAGGTAACGGTGCCGGTCTCGGAAGGCAAGTCGGGTCTGGTTCGGGTGGGGGTGGGGGATCGCATGATCCGGCGGGACCTGGCTTCGGTCAACCGTTCAATCCTTATGGGCCTTGGCCTGTGCCTTCTGGCGAGTGTTTGTTCGGCGCTGGTGGTGACGTATGTCTTGAACAAACCGATTCGGGCGCTGCTGCACGCTACGCACCGCGTCCGGGAAGGCGACTTTGACGCGCGGGCCCCGGTCTTTTCCGGCGATGAGATAGGCCGGCTGTCCGTCGCGTTCAACCGGATGGCTGAAGGGTTGGCGGAATCGCGCAGGCGCGTGTTGCGGGCGGACAAGCTGGCGTCGATAGGCGAATTTGCCGCGGGCGTGGCTCATGAAATCAACAACCCGCTCGACGGGGTGATGAGTTGTTTGTCGCGGTTGCAGCGGGATCCCGCCAACCTGTCGCAGAACATGGAATACCTTCAGATGATCCAGCACGCCCTGAAGCGGATCTCCACCGTAATTCAGCGGCTTCTGGAATATTCGCGGGCCAGCGAAATGAGTTTCCAGCCCGAAGACGTCAACCACATCATCGAGAACGTCATCGCGCTCATTCAGGTCATGGCAAAACAAAATGCCATCCATATCATCTTTGACTACGGCAAAGACGTACCGCTCGTGGCCGGCGACTGCTACCACCTCGAGCAGGCACTGCTCAACCTCGCGCACAACGCCGTGGCCGCAATGCCGCCCGGCGGGACGCTGACGTTTCGCACGCGGCCGGCCGCCGGGCGCGATGACAGGCCGGGCCGGGTGGAAATCAGTGTCGAGGATACGGGGGCGGGGATTGCCAAAGAAAACCTCGACAAGGTTTTTGAACCGTTTTTTACCACCAAAGATCCCGGAAAAGGGACCGGCCTGGGCCTGGCGATCGTAAAAGAAATCGTGGAGGCCCATTCCGGCGAAGTCCATGTGGACTCGACGTTGGGCGTGGGCAGCACGTTTCGGGTTTATCTGCCTGCGGCAACCGATCGCGGCGAGGCAAACGCGCCCGAACAAAAGGTTTCGGCTTGATGAAAGTGCTGCTTGTTGACGACGAACGTATAAAGCGAACCGCCCTGCGCGACGACCTGGTCGACGCGGGTTACGAAACGGAAGTGGCGGGGTGTGCCGAGGAAGGCCTACGGTTGTTCCAGCGTGATCGGTTCGACGTGGCGGTGACCGACCTCCGGATGAAGGCCATGGACGGCCTGGCGTTTCTCTCCGAGATCAAGCAGAAATGGCCGGCCACCGAGGTGGTCGTAATCACTGCGTACGCCACGGTGGACAACGCGGTTCAGGCCATGAAACTCGGCGCATTTGACTATCTCACCAAGCCGTTCGAGAGCGCGCAACTCATCCTGATCCTGGAAAAGATCGCGCAAGTGCACGCGTTGCGAAATGAAAACGCGCGATTGAAAGCCGAACTGGCCACGGCTACCCGGCACGGAGACATCATCGGCCAGAGCGAAGCCATGAAGACCGTTTTCGAACTGCTGGATGTCGCCGTGCAATGCGATGTGCCGGTCCTGCTGTGGGGCGAAACAGGCACCGGCAAAGAAATGTTTGCGACGGCCATCCACCAGCGCGGGCCGAGAAAAAACAAGCCGTTCATCCGGATCAGTTGCGCCGCTCTGTCCGAGCAACTGATGGAAAGCGAGCTTTTTGGCCACGAGCGCGGCTCGTTCACCGGCGCCACCGAAAGCAAGCCGGGCCGGTTTGAACTTGCCGATAAAGGGACGCTGTTCCTTGACGAAATAGAC
>JAPLKX010000099.1 GCA_026387845.1 Candidatus Hydrogenedentota bacterium
GGCGGTCAGGTCGTTGGTGGTGACTGAGAAGGAGAGTCTCGACGGGCTGAAAGCGGAGAAGGAGGCCATTCTCCTCAAGGTGGACGAACTCAAGAAGGAAATGGAGGCGCTTACGGCCACGTTGGTTGACAAGACCGTCGAACGCAATAAGCTCACCCGGGAGTCGGAAAGTCTTAAAGCCAACTACGCGGTGGTGCGTTCGGAATACATGAAAGGCCGCATGGCCAACCTTACTAAAGCGAGCGACATCGTGATCACCGGCGAGGCCGTAGTCCCGGACTCGCCAGACAGGCGGGGCAGGGTTAAAATTATTCTTCTGGCTGCCTTTGTTGGGATGTTCGCGACAGGCGGATTTCTGTTTCTGAAGGAGATGAGCGACATAGTTCCGGTGCTCGGCGCCCGGGGATTGGGCGCGCTCCTGGCTCCGGCATCTGGTTCTGCGGCTGACGAGCTAGCGGCAAAGCCAGGCGCGACTACAGAAAAGAAAGAGAACCCCGAGGAGCCAGCATAGTCGCATTGCGAAGGGACGGGGCAAGGATTCTGTTTTCAGTGCCATGATCGGAGCTTGCGATGCGGCAGAACCAGCTTCATCCGAGGCGAATGAGGTTTCGTTCGGGGCGGATGAGGTGTTAGCCAAGGCATGTGAGGCGTCATCCGCGGCAGATGACGAGTAATTCACGGCAGATGGCGAGTGATTTTAGGCAGATGAAGAGTGATTCGCGGCAGATGAAGAGTGATTTGAGGCATATGAAGTTTCATCCGTGGCGGATGAAGCGTGATTTGAGTCAGATGAAGAGGTGTTTTCGTGGGGGCGGCCGTTGAATGAGCCGTCTAAACCAAATAAACATAGGAGGTTACAGCAATGGCTCGTTTTCCAATCCGTGAACCTGAAATCAAATCGCTGGCGCAGAACATCGTGACCGGGCTGACGGGCAACGCGGCCGTGTTTCCTACGCCGCCCGTCACCGCCGTCGCACTCCAGGCCAAACTGGATTCGTTTATTACGTTGGGCAACGAAACCGTAGCCGCTCGGGCAGCCGCCGAACAGGTCACCGCGACCAAGGACGCCGGGCTCGTGGAACTGACCGACGCCATGAAGGGCGTTCTTCGCTACGCCGAGACCACGGTCGGCAACGACGAAGTGAAATTGGCCCTGCTCGGGTGGGGCGGCCAGGCCGCGTCGGTTGCCCTGCAACCTCCCGGACAGGCCCGCACACTCGAAGCCCCGCGCCAAGGCGAAGGTTGGGTCTTCCTCGATTGGAAAGAACCCGTGGACGGTGGCGCGGTCGCATCCTACAAAATCGAACGCCGCCTACGGCCCGCAGGCGATTGGGCGCTCATCTCCATCGCCCTCGAGTCCGAAGCCACACTCAACAACCAGGAACGCGGCAAGGACTGGGAATACCGCGTCATCGCCATCAATAAAGCTGGCGAAGGCGTGCCGAGCAATACCGTCGCGGCGGTGGTGGTTTAGAGGAGGGCACAAAGGGGCAAAGGAACAAAGGAACAAAGGGGCAAAGGAACAAAGGGAACGAAGGACAAAGGCAGCAAGAGAAACGAGGCACAAGGACAAAGGCACAAAGGGAACGAAGGACAAAGGCAGCAAGAGAACGAGGCACAAAGGACAAAGGTTTTGGGAGAGATAAAGACTTTCAGGGACTTGTTGGTATGGCAGAAGGCGATGGTCTTGGTGACGGAGCTGTATCAACGAACGCAAACTTTCCCGAAAGACGAAACCTACGGCTTGGTGTCCCAGATACGCCGTTGCGCAGTGTCTATTCCAAGCAACATGGCTGAAGGTTTTGGCAGACGTGCGACAAACGACTACTTGCGTTTCTTACAGATTTCCATGGGATCGCTGTTTGAACTCGAGACGCAAATTGAGATTGCCCGAAACCTGGGTTACGTGAGTCAAGCCGAATTCGACACATTCGACAACCATTGCCGAGAGATCGAGCGAATGCTCGGCGCACTAATCAGGAGCGTTAAGGACGCAAAGAAGTAAAGCGAAGGCTCAAAGGCGCATGGGCACAACAAAGAAGGGACAAAGGCGCATAGGCACAAAGGAACAGAGTGAGAAACAAGGGTTGGATCGTGGCACTTTGCCCCTTTGTCTCTTTGCCACTCTCTTTTGCCCCTTTGCCCCTAACAAATTATGATCATCCAACCAACACATATCACGCTATCCGGCCCGGGCGTGGACCTGTCGAACCAACCCGAGGGTCTGTCGGTTCAAATGTCCGACCCAGTTCAGGACTTTGAGTATGCCCGGAACGCCGTGACGCTGACGTTCGACCTGTCGGGATACGAGCATGTGCGGCTGTCTTTCAAGGCACTGGAGTATGGGGACGAGCCGCACGCGCCGCCGCCGGGTCCGTTCGGGGATGATGTGAACTTCGATGGGGTGGCGGTGAGCGCGGATGGTGTGAATTGGTGTGAGATTCAGGACCTGCGGAACCTGCGTTCGGATAAGTTCACGGCGTACGACATTGATCTGGATGTGGCGGTTGCGGCGTTGGGGCTTTCATATGGGAGCGAGTTGCGGATTCGTTTCTGCCAGTATGACGACAACCCGGCGCCGATGGACGGGTTCTCGATCCAGAAAATCGAAGTGGCAGGCGACCTGCGCCCGCCGATCCTGCACCTGACCATGAACGACAACGCGGCAAGCCCGACAGTCGTGGATGCTTCCGCCGGGCATCACGACCAGACGTTGGTCGACCCTGGCGGCAATCCCAATACCGACGCGCACTCCGTGCCGGGGAGGGTGGGGACCGCGCTGAATCTGCTTAGCGCAACCGATATCGATTGCGGTACCGTGGCCGATGGCGTTCTAGCCGAAAATCGTGACTTCGCCATCGCCTTTTGGTGGAAGTCGGAGGGCGCTCACGGGACATCATACGATTTTCTTGTCAGCAACCGGTCAGCCGACAGCACGGTGGGGGTATATTGGTATACCTATAACGGCAATCTTTACTGCTGGATACAACGCTCCGGCTCCTTCTCGCACCTCCACAATTGGCCCGGTGGGGATGATGGCGAGTGGCATCATTATGTCACCCAACGACGCGGGACACGCATTGAGATCTGGCGCGACGGCGTTCTCGGACTGAGCGACGACGG
Organism: Candidatus Hydrogenedentota bacterium; assembly: GCA_026387845.1. GTDB lineage: Bacteria > Hydrogenedentota > Hydrogenedentia > Hydrogenedentales > SLHB01 > JAPLKX01. The sequence continues at coordinate 3,124 of JAPLKX010000099.1, forward strand.
AGTAGCGAATAGCGCGAGAGTGATCGGGGCCAACCTCTACATCGGCAGAACCTGCACCGGCGGCGCATCGGCCGGCGCCATCGATGATTTGCGGGTTTACGACCGGGCGTTATTGGAGTCGGAGATACAGGGATTGAGGGTAACACCATGAACCATGTATGATTGTCATCGTCTTCTTTACCCAACCCGTTATAATGAGATAATGAAAGAGGCACGAAGAATTCAGAGTCACAGACTTCTATGAAGGAGCAAGGGATATGATGAAAAAGACAAGATACACGAGTCGATTGGGAATGGTTGCGCTGCTGTGCGTGACCCTGGGAGTTGGGCTTCTGTTCGCAGGCTGCGGTAAAGCGCCGCAAGACGAGAAGAAAGCTGTAACGAAAGTCGAGACCAAGGTGTCAGCACCAGCACCCGCCAAGGCGGTGACAACGGAGAAGACTCCCGACAAACAGGCCGCGCAAGGTGCTGCGACGCAACCCACCAAGGCGGCGACACCGGTGAAGACCCCGGAGATACCGGCCGAGAAGGCTGAGAAGGCGCCATCGGCGGCAGCACCCACGTCGACAATGCCTACGCCAGCCCCAACACGGGCGAGCTTATCCCCACAAGCCTCGGAAGCCGACATCTTGGCCGCCATAGAAGCCAGCGCCGATCCGTTCGAGTTCTATACTTTGCAGCAGGAAGTAACAAAGCGGCCCGAAGCATCGAAGGCGGTGAGGGATGCCGTCGAGAAGAAATGGCAGGAATTGGAGAAATCCAAGCCGTCGCAGACTCTGATTGAGGGTCTGCAGTTCGTAGCGTTCAGGATGGAATTCGCCGGCGAAGGGAAAGCCAAGTTGTCCATCCTGCTTAAGACTACCGCCGATCTCGCAACCGATTACCAACTATCAGTCCTTGGGACGGTGGACCCGATGCACAAATCGTTCTTGTCGGAGGGAGCCCGGAAGATGGGGGACCGTGAGGAATGGGTAATGCGCGAGTGGGATTACACGAAATCTGAATGGAAGGCGGACGACATGTCTGAATGGAAGGCGGGCGAGTACCACATGTTTTCCCGTACCGGCGGTTGCGCGCCGATCCCCTACAATTTGTCGACGACCTTAGAGATCTATAGCAATAAGGGGGGGTATGTTGCCACCGCGGGTAACATGATCACATTGGGTTGGCACGCGGCCCTCGATAAGTAGCAGGTCTGGTCGCTGATGATGTCGATCGAGCAGTTCCATATGTCGTTACAACAGGGTGTCGCCAAGTACAGCGCTGGCTTTCTCGCGCAGGGACGCATGCCAGAGTGCTGGGCAAAACAGGGGGTGGCTTGCAGGCCGGTCATGTCACACTTTGAAGGCCAAGAGGCGAGGAATGGTTGTTAGTGGAGGAGTTATGAAATGAAAGTTGCTATTCTTGCTGGAGGGCTTGGTAGTCGATTACAAGAGGAAACGACGGTTCGGCCCAAACCTTTGGTTGAAATCGGCGGTAAACCGCTCCTGTGGCATATTCTGAACATCTACTCGGCGTTCGGGTTCAACGAGTTCACTTTGGCCTTGGGGTACAAGGGTGAAGCCATAAAGGAGTATTTTCTCGATTTCTACGCCCATAACAATGATCTGACTGTGGATCTTGTGGACGGCAAGACCCATGTTCACCAAGGGAAACAGCCGAATTGGAAGATAGATCTGGTGGACACTGGGCAGAACACCATGACTGGCGGACGCCTCAAACGCCTGCAACCTTGGCTTGGAAATGAGACGTTCATGGCCACGTATGGCGATGGCTTGGCGGACATTTGTATCGCGGACTTGTTGGCTTTTCATAGATCCCACGGCAAGATCGCGACGCTGACCGCCGTGCGTCCCCCCGCCCGCTTCGGCGGTCTAGAAATTGGAACGGACGGGCTGGTCACAAAATTCGTCGAGAAGCCGCAGGGGGGCGAGGGTTGGATAAACGGTGGGTTCTTCGTCTTGGAACCTGATGTGCTCGACCTGATAGAAGGTGACGAGACGGCTTTCGAACGGAAGCCGATGGAGGAACTGGCGCGGCAAGGTCAGTTGATGGCTTTTCAGCATCCCGGCTTCTTCCAGCCAATGGACACTATTCGCGACAAGAACCAGCTTGAAGAACTCTGGCAAACCGGCAAAGCACCGTGGAAGGTCTGGAAATGAACCCGGAATTCTGGCGAGGCAAGCGCGTTTTTCTGACCGGGCACACGGGTTTCAAAGGTGGTTGGCTTGCACTGTGGATGCACAGCATGGGGGCCGAGGTGCATGGTTATGCCCTCAGTCCTCCGACAGAACCGAATCTGTTCA
>JAPLKX010000182.1 GCA_026387845.1 Candidatus Hydrogenedentota bacterium
TTATAAGGATGCTCGGGTGACGGGCCAAGCCAGAGATCGAAGTGTAGCGTCTTGGGCGGCTTGCCGGCGGCGGGCAGATAACCAGGGCGCCGAATCTGGCGGGTGCCCCAAGCGTGGACGGCTTTGAGTTCGCCGACGGCCCCGTCGAGGATCAGTTCCCTTACGCGGTTGAAGTTTTCTAATTCATGGCGTTGTGTACCGCACTGCGTGGCCAGTTTGCCTTTGTTCTTAAGGTACGTTGCCCGTACCACGCGCGCTTCCTCGACGGAATTGCCCAAGGGTTTCTCGCAATACACGTGCAGGCCGCGATTCATCGCCCAGGTGGAAACGAACGCGTGGGTGTGGTCCGGCGTGCAGCAGACCACCGCATCCAGATTCTTTTGATCGAGGCATTTGCGCCAGTCCACGTACTGTTTGGCCTTGGGAAATTTCTCGGCGGCGAGCGCGAGGTGTTCTTCATCGACGTCGCACAGGGCGACAACGTTTTCCGTGGCGAGCCCGTCGTAGTGCGCCATCGCGCGGCCGTAAGCGCCGATCAGGGCGATGTTAAGCTTGTTACTGGGCGCATTGGCCCCAAACATGGTCCCGCTGGGCAGAATCAGCAATCCTGCTCCGGCGGCCGCACCCTTCAAAAACTGGCGACGTGCAATAGACTTGGTCATGGCACTTCCCCTTTCACTGTTTTCGTGACGCCCATACGGTCAAAGGAATCTTAGACGAACTGCCGCCCCAAGTAAACCTTGGTCTGTGGCCGGTGGTCGGTGGTTGGTGGTTGGTGGGCTGAAAGAGTTGGACAGGATAACGGGATTGACAGGATGAGTTAGTTTGCAAGGAGGGGCGACAGGAGCGTGACCTCTCCAGCGACAATTAGAGCGCAGAGGGCGAAGTACGCGCCGAGCTTAAATTCAGCGATCATATCATCCCACCATTCGCCTTGGAACAGTGACCAGAGGTCGGGCTTAAACCAGAAAACAACACAGTCAAAGAAGCCTTGCCATCCGCCGAAAAAAGCTCGGCCCAACCACAGGTACAGGGGAACGTTGAGCAGGGTGAGGACGACGATGGCGATGGTCATGCGATCCGGCATGTCGGCCGCTCCGGTTTACTTTACAGATGATACTACACCTCACTCTTGAATTTAGTCTTTGATGTGGCACGGGCCTCTCGCCCGTGGGTTTTGGGGTTTAGGCCGGGGGTGCTAGATGAAGCGGCGAGGACGCCGCTTCTACGGAGCCATTGCCACAACCTGCTATGTGGTGAAATCGGGGAACTTGACGTCGCTGCCGCCTTTTCGGAGTGACTCTTGGGAGAGTGGCGTGACGGCGCTCCATGTGGCGGAGTCGTAGACGTCGATGTCGGGTTCTTTGTCTTGCTGGACCATTTCGACGAAATCGGAGACGACGAAATAGTCGCCGCCGCCGTGTCCGGTTGTTTTTGCTTCTTCGCCGCGTGTTTTCCAGTATTCGTGCTCGTACTTGTCGCTGTACGTCTGCCATTTTTGCCATTCGTCTTTTGGGCTGACGCCGTCGAGGTAGATGCCCTGTCGTGAGTCGTAGAGGCCTTCGTCGCCCTGGATGAGGAGAAACAGGTTCAAGGGGCGCGGGGAGCAGACGTCGTAATAGACGGTGATGAGCCGGTCCTGCGCGGTTTTGATTAACGTGACGCACATCCCGCCGCCGGCCCACTGGGTCTTGGCCTGTTGGCTGTCGGGTCCGAACTTTTTCTCGACGTACCTGCGGATGCCGAGGCCTTTGCTGTCCATGCAGGTCAACGATACGAGGCGGTCGGTTTTGTTGATGCCCATCCATTTGGCTATGGGCCCGAGCGAGTGTGTTGGGTAGGTGTTTCCGTTGTGGTCGCGTGATGTTTCTCCGCGCCAGGTGAGCGAGCCGTCGGGTTTGAACCGGAGGTAGTTGCAGTCGTGGATGTATGCGCATTCGGCGTAGTAGGTTTCGCCGAACACGCCCTGTTTGCACATGTTGGCGACCATCATTCTCTCGTAGCCGTAGATGTAATTCTCGAGCAGCATGTACCTGCGTCCGGTTTTCCGTTTGGCTTTGACGAGTGCGTGGCAGTCGTCCATGTTGGTAGCGCCGGGTACCTCGCTGGCGACGTGTTTGCCGGCGTGCATGGCGTCGACGGCCATGGCTGCGTGGAGTTCAATGGGGGTGGCAATAAGAACGGCGTCGAGGTCGTCGCGTTCGAGCATCCTGCGGTAGTCGAACGGGCCGCGGGAATAGCCGTCGGGCGAATTGCCTCGGGTGTCGCGGACGACGCCGACGGCGCGTGCGAGGTTTTCCTCGTTGATGTCGCAGATGGCGGGGACGGACGTGGCGGGTACGCTGAGCAGGATGTTTAATAGGTATGTGCCGCGGCCTCCGACGCCGATGACGCCGACGCGGGTAGGTTTGTCGGGATCGGGTTGGGCGAACGCGCCTGCGCCCAGCACGGCTGCGCTTGAAGTTGTCAAAAAACCACGACGGCTCAACGGGATCTTGTCCACCTTGTTCTCCTTTCTGCTACTTGAGGTATCCGAGCGCCTGCATGGCGTCGCGCACCTCCGGGGCAAGCGCATCGTCACTGATTGTTTTGGGCATCGGCACATACCATACATACACGGCGAAACGCCGGTCCAGCAACAACGGATCGAACGCGCGCGAATCCGCCACGATGTTCGAAAGCGTTAAGACATTGTTTTGCGGGTGGTTTGGGGTGTTGGGCGGGCCGAGGAAAATCTCCGAAGGCGACACGGGCCGCCCGTCCACCTCGATCTCGAGCAGAAGATCGGCGTCGCCGGCGGCTGAAAAACGCAGTTGCGCGCTTTCCTGCTGGACGATTTCATGCCACTGTGCGCCACCCGGGCGCATGCTGCGTCCGCCGGCGAAATCGATTTCAAACGCTACACCGCCGCCCTCTTCACGAACCTTGCAGTCATCCGCGTGCGACCCTCCGGCCGACAAGTTGACGCCTTCCCCGCGCAACCGGCCCGAGACGACCCCGATTTTCTCTTGGCCCGTGGTGATGAGCATATTCAGGCCATGGGTCTCGAGAGCGGCGATGGCGTTGGCGAAATCCACGAGTTCCGGGCCGCCCGGGAACGCGGTGGCCGGCGCCTCCAACGGCTGCCGTTCCAAAGGGTCCCGCTCGAGGTCAAACCAGGTCTCGCGCCCTTCCGCGAGATTGTTGATGAACTTGGTGCGGCTGTTCTGGGCCATGTACGCGCTTTTCTTTTCGAGTTGCAGCGATGCGTAAGCCATGGGTTTGTCCAGCGCCCGGCCCTGGAAAACTTGGGCAAAGGACGCGCCTTGAAAGCGCGGTTCGGGCGGTATCCCGAGAAGTTCGAGGAGGGTGGGGGCCAGGTCAACAATCTCCACAACGTCGTTGCAAACCATTCCTGCGGCCGCGGAGTGCGGCAGCTTGACGATCAGTGGGACCCTGACTTCCTCGACGTGCAGGCTGCCTCCGTGTCCGAATGCGCCGTGCTCGTAGAACTGCTCGCCGTGGTCGGCGGTCACGACCAGCACCGTGTTGTCGTACAGGTCGAGCGCCCGCAGTCCGTTGACCAGCCGCCCGATTTGGAAGTCGGAAAACGCGAGTTCCGCGTCATAACCGTTGATGAGATCCTCCGCGGGGGGCATGTTTTCTTCACAGCCCGTGATGCCGGTGCACCCGAACATGGTGTTGTACGGCTCGCGCGAGTTGTAGGGGGTATGCAAGCCTACCAAGTGAAGATAAAGGAAGAACGGAATACCCCGGCACTCTTTCAATGCGTCGAGAGCCTTGTCGATGATCACGTCGTCGCCGACTTTTTTTGAGTCCGTCCGGTGTACGTGCATGACGCGGTCGAACTCATTAGCCGTGCCCCAGATGGGCAGGCACATCGGGTTGCCGAGATAGGCGTGCGTCTCGTATGCGTGCGCGTTCAGGCTGCCACCCAGCGTGGGAAGGTTGGATTGCATTACGCTGTCGCGGTCGACGGCGGCGTGTGTGCTTGGGTAACAGCCGGTCAGGAGCGTGGCCACCGACGGGCGTGTCCACGACGACTGGGCGATGCAGTTCTCAAACCGGACCGCGTTTCCCGCAACGGCGTCGATATGTGGGGAGGTGGGCCGGCCGTACCCGTAGCAGCCCAAATGGTCGGCTCGCAAGGCGTCAATCAGGGCGATGATCACGTTGGGCGTGTTTTGGGGCTTCTCGACCAGCATGCAGGTGCTGACCATGAAATCGCGCTTGCTGCGGAACCGCACCCGGCAGGCTTGACCTTTGGCTTGAGGCCCCAGTTCCACGCGCCGGTCCGTCCATACCAGTGGGCCGGAGGTTTTGAACGAGGCGACTTCGTCGTTGCCCGCCAGGACATCCGCGTGAAGGGACTGCTCGCTCACGTCGCGCGGCAACAGACCCAGCCGAACACAAGCCTGTTCGGACTGCGGCACGCCCAACTCGACGATCCGGACGCCGCCTCCCGGTATCCGCCGAGCCCAGCGCCACTCGTCGCCCCGCAGCACCTGGCCGCGGGGGTACTGGTCCAGCGCGATGGTTTTCTCGGGCGGCACAACTGCGCGGCACCCCGCAATCAACAGAATCAGAGCTGCTGCTTTGACGCTTTGCATTGAGTTGACCCTTCCCGGACCGCCAGTGCCGTTGGCTGGCAGTTTACGTCCGTCACCCCGGGCAATCAAACCGCTTTCTCACGATGACAGGAAGCCGTTGCCGTGTTAAGTTATAATCAGCCACGGAAAACGGAGGGTATTCGCATGCGTGGCATGTTATTGGTTGCGGGCGCACTGGCGGTTGCAGGGGGGGCTTTAGCTGAACAGGGGATCATGCCGGAGAAACCGAATGCGGTGGAGTTTATTGCGGCGCCTGCGCGATTTGTGCGGATGGTCGTGCAGGCGACGTCAAATGGGAATGGCGCGTGTATTGACGAGTTGGAAGTGTATACGCCAAACGGAACCGCGAACCTTGCGCGCCTTCCTGGCGCGAAAGCGTCGGCTTCTTCGTGTATAGAGGGCTATTCGATCCATGAGATTGAGCATCTCAATGACGGTGAATACGGGAACGACCACAGTTGGGTGGCTGCGGGGTCCGATTCGGAATGGGCGCAAATCGAGTTGCCGCAAGAGACGCAGGTGGGGAGGGTGGTGTTCTCGCGGGACCGCAACGGGACGCTGCGCGACCGGGTGCCGGTGAAATTTGATGTTTGCGTTTCTTTAGACGGCGCCGCGTGGAAGACGGTGAAGTCGGTGTCGGCGGGTGTTGCGGGTGAGACGGCGCTGAACATTATCCCTTCGAGTGTGGACCCGCCGGAACCGCGGGAATTTGATCTTGTAACGGATCCGGTGAGATCGGCGTTTCTGGGCGAGGAGCATGCTTGGCTGAGGACGTTCGGCAGGGCGGACCTGTCACCGGCGCTGGTGCCGTACAACGGGCGCGTGAAGGAATATCCGAGGCACGTGGAGGACGACGTCCTGCCGCTGCCGGAATTGTCGCGCGCGCCGCGCATGAATAAGCCGCGGTGGCTGGATGAGGCGTCGCGCGGTGTGGTGCGTGTGGCGGATCCGCTTAACTGGGAGCAGGGCCCGCTGGCGGAGATCGAGGTATGGGCGGCAACGTGCGGAGGGAACGTTTACGTCTGCCTGGGCATGGACCGTCTGCTGAGCAAGTTCCTGGCGGTTCTGTCGACGGGCGACGGCGGGCATGCGGGCGTGGTAATGCTCGAAGAAAAGAAACTGAAGTTTGTTACGTACGCGAAACAGAAGGAAGGTTTTGTTCGGGTGGCGGAATCGGTTGAGCCGGATCAGTTTGTGTCAGGCGATAGAGATGTGTTTGCGTTTCGATTGCCGCTCGAAATGTTTGGGGCGTATGAGCAAACGGGGCTGCGTGTCGGGTTGGGGATGGGGGGAAAACATGTACCTTCGAATGGGCGCGGCATTTTGCTGCACAAATCCAACCTGGCGCTGCGCGAGGTCGCTGGTGAAGGCGGTTTCGCGGTTGGCTTGCGTGCAAGCAGCGATGCGGTAATAAGGACTAACGGCGCGCGCGCGGGCGCGGCGCAGAACGAGTCGGTTACGTTGCGCGCGGGCGAGGAGCGCGTAATCGAGATCGAGCCGGAAAAAGGGCCCATCGGGCCGGAGTTCAATCTGCAAATCAAGGATGAGCAGGGAACGGAATACGCGCTCCATCTGTTCAGATACGATCCGGCGGGCCGGACGTTGGACCTGATGGATGAAATGATCGCGCGCCTGGATGGGGCCGGGGTAGATGTTGAGAACGCGAAGACGCGGGTCGCGGAGTTGAGGGAGAAGTGCAGGCGGGACGCCCGCACCACAAAGAGATCCAAACGGGCGCGCGAGTTGTTTTAGGAGGCGCGGATGGCGACGCGGGAGTTGATGTTGCGCGACCCGGCGCTCGAAGGGATTGAAAAGATCCTGTTCGTGAAACGTCATGCGTTCCGGCCGTCGCACAATTACAGCGATTATTTCGATGCGCCGTTCCGGCCGGGCGGCGGGATTTTTGTGCTGGACATCCCGCGGGACGGCGAGGGGCTACAGCCGGATCGGGCGAGCCTGACCTCGCTGTTTGAATCGGGCGGCGGAATAGCGCGAAACCCGTCGGCGGATTTCGAGGTGCAGCGGGTCTACTTCGGTTACAGGGAATCGGAGCCGGGGTACTATCACGTCATGTCCATGGCGCCGGACGGGTCGGACCTGCGGCAG
>JAPLKX010000041.1 GCA_026387845.1 Candidatus Hydrogenedentota bacterium
GTCCTGCAAATCACGGGCGATCCCGCCGTCGCCGTCTCACAAATCAGCGAGCACGTTCAGCGCGATCCCGGCCTCACCGCCAAAATCCTCAAAGTCAGCAACAGCGCATATTACGGCATGAAACAGCACGTCGGCTCGCTCAAGCTGGCGCTCGTTATCCTCGGCGTGCGCGAAGTGAGAAACATCGTGCTCGGCATCAGCGTGCTCGAACAACTCCAGGATCAAGCGTTCCAGGATTCCATTGTCATGCGAGACTTCTGGACCCATTCCGTCACCGTCGCCGCACTCACCAAACGGCTGGGCGCCGCGTTCGCTCTCGGGTTGCAGGGCGAAGATTTCACCTCCGGCCTGTTGCACGACATGGGCAAAATGGTCCTGTTCCGCCAGCTCGGCTCTGCCTACCAGCAAATCTTCATCGCCGCTGAAGGCGTTTCCTCAAAATTCTGCGAACTCGAAACCGAAACCTTCGGGTTCGACCACGCCGACGCTGCGGCCGCCCTCGCCATCCACTGGAACCTCCCCGTATCCCTCGCGGACTCGCTGTGGTGCCACCACCCCGCACCGCACCGCCCGCTCGACCAGGCCGAGAACCCCAGGCTCGCCGCAAGCGTCTGCATCGCCAACCTCGCCGCACACGAAAATTTTGAACTGCCCGCCGAGCAGTGCGCCTCTTGCACAATCGAAGCCGCCTGGAGCATCTTGGCCTGCGCAAAAGCGCCCACGGATGTCCACCAGCGCAAAGAATTGCTCGACGGGTTCTGCAAACAACTGAGCCAATCGCCCCTGCTCCAGTTTTAAAGTAGGTCCGAAATAATTTTGGACTTACAACGGGCATAACATCTTACGGATTAACCTCGCAGCATGGCCAGAAAACAAAAGATTCAACTCCAGCAACCCCAGGATCTCGAAGCCATCGACGCCGAACTCGCCACTGCCATGGACACGCTCGACAAAAAAAACGAGGAAGTGACCGGCCTCCTCGCCCAATACGCCCCGCCGCCGGCCCCTCCCGAAACCGTCCCCACCAACCAACTCGATGGACCCGGAGCACCTGCGCCCGAACCCCTGCCCGGGGATGATAACCCGGAATCCCCTTGACTCCCACGCCGCTCCACATCCTCATCACCGACCCCCACCTCGGCGGCGGCGGCCAGGTCCGGTACGTCTCCAACCTCGCTGCCCAACTCGTCCGGCTCGGCCACAAAATCACCATCGGATGCAGGCCCGGAAGCATTCTCGTCAACTCCGCGGCGGCGGCGGGATGTCCCGCGCTCGACATGTTTGCGTTCCGCGGCGGGGTGCGGCCGGGCGCGTGGCGCAACGACCTCCAAAACTTCCGCCGATACATCCGCGCCGAAAAACCCGACATCATCCACGTCAGTTCTTCCCAGGACCACTGGGCCGCCGCGTTCACCAATATGACGCTCGGCCGGCCCGTGTGCATCCTCCGCACGCGCCACAACACATACGCCGTCGCCAACAACCTCCCCAACCGCATCCTCAACCGCCGTTGGACCGACTACCAGATCGTCGTGTGCGATGTCGTCCGCCGGGACCTTGCGCGCCACCCCGCGTTCGATGGCGAGCGGCTCTGCACCATCCACAACGGCGTCGATGCGACCCTCTTCACGCCATCCCCCGAGGTCCGCGCCCAAGCCCGTGCCGAGTTCGGCTACACTCCGGCCCACCTCGTCCTTGGCATCGCCGCCCGGCTCGTCGACGCAAAAGGCCACGCCTTCCTGTTCCGCGCCGCCGCCCTGCTCAAAGATCAACTGCCTCAACTGCGCATCCTCTGTTTCGGCCAGGGCGTCAAAGAGCCCCAACTCCGCCAACTCGCGGGCGATCTCGGCATCGGCCCCATCGTCCAGTTCGCAGGCTTCCGAGACGACATGCACCAATGCACCCAGGCGTTTGACATCGGCGTACAGCCATCCATCGACTGCGACACCTCTTCGTTCAGCCTCAAAGAACAAATGGTGCTCGAAATGCCCGTGATCGCATCCGATTACGGCGGCCTTGTCGAACTCATCGACGACGGAGTCGAGGGCCTCATCGTGCCCACCGGCTCCGTCGAACCGCTCGCGGCCGCGATCGCCTCGCTTGCAGGCGATCCCGCGCGGCGCTCCGCCATGGGAAAAGCAGGCCGCGACCGCGTGCTCCGCGACTTCACGGTCGAAGTGTTTGCCCTGCGCACCGTCGAAGCCTACGCCCGCGCACTCGCCATCGCGCACGACCGGCGCGGCACATGAACGCCCTCCACATCAACGAGCAACGCGGCTGGCGTGGGGGAGAGCAGCAGGCCGGCTACCTCATCCGCGGCCTCGCACAACGCGGCCATAACGTACTCATTGCCGGCCGGCCCGGAACCCCGTTCATCCAGTCCGATCACGGCATCGGCCCCATCACCAAAATCACCGCGCCGTTCCTCTCCGAATTCGACGTCTACACCGCCGCCGTCATCGCCCGCGCCGTCCGCCGCCACAACGTCGACATCATCCACGCCCATACGAGCCACGCACACACCATCGCCTGCATCGCGCGCGCTATCGCCAGGCGCGGAAAAGTCGTCGTATCGCGCCGGGTCGATTTCCCACCGCGCAACACCCCGTTCAACCGCTTTAAATACTCGTTGCCCGACTCGTTCGTCGCCGTATCCACCTGCATTGCCCGCGTCATGCGCGAGTTCGGCATCCAAGAAGCGCGCCTCGACGTCGTACACAGCGGCACCGACGCATCACGCTTCAACGTCGATCCCATCCCGCGCGCCCAACTCGGCGTACCCGATGGCGCGCCCCTGCTCGGCTGTGTCGCCGCCCTTGTCGGCCACAAAGATCACGCCACCCTGCTCGATGCCATGCCCCTGATCCTGCGCCGAATCCCGGAACTGCGCCTGATCCTTATCGGCGAAGGCCCGTTACGCACCCGGATTGAAGCCCAAATCAATACCCTCAACATCGGCCATGCCGTCTCGCTCCTTGGCCACCGTTCCGACGTCCCCCGCATCCTAAAAGCCCTCGATGCGTTCGTCCTCTCCAGCAAAGAAGAAGGGTTTGGCGGCGCCGCGCTCGAAGCGATGGCGTGCGGCCTGCCCGTTGTCTCGACGGCCGCCGGCGGCATGTCCGACACGGTCGTTCACGAGAAAACCGGCCTGCTCGTACCCATCCGCGACCCCCAGGCACTCGCTCAAGCCGTCCTCCGCGTCTTTACCGAACCCGGCCTCGTCCAACAACTCCGCGCCAACCTCCCAGAGCAAGTCGAGCGTTTCTCCATTGACAGAATGATCGAAGGCAACCTCGCCGTCTACGCCCGCCTGCTTGATCAAGAAACCAAGACCCGGTAATGTGGACGTGCCATGTACAGGTTAAAGAGCAAAAAAGAGTCCGTCCTGAGAATTCCGTTCTTGTTACCACATCCAACTGATGCAGACCGCGTAGGTCCGAATTCCGATTCGGACTGGACTACCCACCCTGCCCGTCCCATTCGGAGATGGGACCTACTTTCTCGGCAATTTGTTTTCATCGTTTGCAGGGTATGCAAAGCCTCATGGCAGTCCGTCTCGAGTGGCGCCAATTCAATCGCCCCATCGCACCTTACTTTCCCTGCCTTAGCCCGCTTGAGCGGGACTTTGGAAGGCTTTAGCTCCCGACTCAATCTGGAAGTAGTTGTATGAAAAACATCCTCGTTTTCTGTTCCCGTGATTGGCGTCATCCAAAGGCCGGGTTTGTCGAGCGATACGCACACAAAGTCTTCTCCCGCATAGCCGCGCAGGGCAACTACGTCGGCTGGGTATGCCAGAACAGGCTGTTCCCGTTCAGCCCCGCGTCGCGCCGGCCCCAAATCGAATTGCTCGACGGGATACAAGTCGCCCGCCTCGCCCCGGGCATCCTCTATCGCACCATGGCACAGATGTTCCTGACCCGCCTCGAAAAACGTAAAAACCTGACGCGCCGGATGGACGCCATCGTCGATTGTGTCGTCGGCGAACCCCTCCCGCTTAGCAACGCCACCGCCGTTCCCATCATCCCGCTCGTGTTCAACCTCAGCAAACGTATGCGCGCAAACGACTCGCCCCCCGGCCCCGTCATCGCCGCCACCACAAAGGCGCGAACTCAACTCGCCCAGGCCGGGTTTCCCCAGAACTTCCTCGTCCAGGCCCCGGCCGGCGTCGATATTGATGTGCCGCCCATGCAACCCGCCGATGCCCAACTGCCTCCCATCATCGTCGCCATCGACGACAACCACCGCCAGTTCAAGTCTGCCCTGAGCTCGGTTCAAAGCGGTGGCCTCAACATCTCCGCCAGCCTCGTCGCCGTCAAACGCGTCAGCGAATCGGATCGGGCAAACCTGTACGGCCGCGCGCAGATCGGTTATTGCGGGCACGGCGCCGAGGAAGAGGCGCTCGCCTTTGCGGCGCACGGCGTCCCCGTCATTTGCCCGGACACCGACGCCGCGCGCGAGTTCGTCATCCACGGCGAAACCGGGCTGTTCTATGCACCCGGCGACACGCGCGCCCTCGCCGAGTGCATCCGAAAACTCGCCAAGGACGAACTGCTCCGCAAACGAATGGCCGCAAACGCCAGGCAATCCGCCGAAGCCCGATCATGGGACCGAACCGCAGGACTCATTCTCGCCACGATTGAAAACCTCGAAAATACAGGCGGCTGAATATGCGACTTGTCAACTGGTACTGGGACGGAATACTCGGAAAGCTCATCGACCTGCTCGACGAACAGTTCAAGATCAAAGTCGGTGAGGGCACGCCAACACTTGCGTTCAAGATTGGCGTCAGCGCGCTCGGCCTGTTCCTTCTCGTCGAAATCTACTTCAGGATTCGCGACGCCATACAGCAGTATCTCGACAGCAAGAAGAAATTCGTCGACGTCACGCTCATCGAAGACGTTCAAAGCCTCCACATCGACACCATCGATGCCGTCAAACACCCCGACCTCGTCATCAAACCGCTCATCAAACAAAAAAAATACGCCCGCGTCGCCGCCATCTACGCTTCCATCAACCAGCCAAAAGAGGCCGCAAAGTTTTTCAAAAAAGCGGGCGACCTCAAAAGTGCCGCCGACAACCTCGCCCTCGCCGGCCAAACCGCCCAGGCCGCCAAGCTGCTCATGAAACACGGCGACCACCTCACCGCAGCCCGGTTCTTTGAAGAAGTCGGCGACCATGCGAATGCCGCCAAGGCACACCAACTCTCCGGCCAGCACGCCAAGGCCGCGCTCGCAAACGCAAGAGCGGGAAACCAGGCCGGCGCAGTGGCCGTGTTCGCCGAGTATTTCGAAAACACGCAGGACCCGCCGCAAAAACAAATCGAGATGGCCGACGCCTGTTACGCCGCACTTCAGGGCGAGCTGGGCGAAACCATCGATATCGACGCCCGAAAACCACTGTTTGCCGAGGTCGCAAAAAGGTTCATGCAGGCCGGAAGGACCCACCTCGCCGCAGAATGTTTCCAGCAAGCCGGAGACCTATACCGCGCGGCACACGCCTGCCTCCTACTCAAGAGGCCCGAACAGGCCGCCGAACTCCTCCAGCAGATGGACCCCGCCCAGCCCGATTTCGCCGCATCCCGCCCCATGCTTGCACGCAGCTATTACGACCTCCAAAACTACACCCAGTGTGCCACCACGCTCGCCCCACTCATCCAGGGAAAAGCACCCGCTCCCGCCAACCTCGACCTCTTTTACCTCCTCGCCCTCACCCTCGAGCAGCAAGGCAAAATCGACCTGGCAATCAAGACCCTCAACGCCCTCCGCGCCGTAAACCCCCAGTACGGCGACCTCAACAAACGCATCCCCGCCCTCCAAGCCCGCCTGCAAAAATGATAATCCGTCGGACTGTCGGGACGCCCCCCGGCTTTTTGTGGGGGGTGTCCCACTCTTGACGTTCTGGGCTCTGCGTGCTGGACGGTGCGGGCTGGAAGACGCCGCTGAGAAGCCGGCACCTACATCTCCCCATCTGCCCGCATCCTTTGTCCTTTTCCAACACCCTCGTTGAATAACGCGAGCGAAGGTTCGTCTATGTAGTCAAATGAGAGGCTGTGTACGATGAGCCTTCCACTGGAAGCGTGTCTCGTGTATGATGTTTGGCTTGTGAGCGATAACGCCAAGACACGTAACGAGTTGCTACGCGACCAGCCGGACCCTGCGCTGGTGGCGAAAGCCCAAACCGGCGAGTTGGAAGCCTTTGAGGAGTTGGTTCGCCGGTATCGGAACGACGTGTTTCGGCTCGCTTATCACTACCTCCATAACCGGGAAGAGGCCTGGGACCTTTCCCAGGAGGTTTTCATCAAAGTTTATCGTTCCGTGGGTCATTTCCGGGGCGAATCCAATTTCAAAACCTGGCTGTTGCGGATAGCCGCAAACCAGTGCAAAGACTATTTTAAGAAACGCCGGCTGGCCACGGTGTCGTTTGACGCCCGGATCGGCGTCGAGCCCCCGGGCAATCAGTTGGAACCCGGCAGGGCCGTCGCCGCACAGGAAATTGGCGAAGCCATCCAGGCGGCGCTCGAAAAGCTTC
>JAPLKX010000590.1 GCA_026387845.1 Candidatus Hydrogenedentota bacterium
AGCTCCGCCAGAACCGCTTGTGATGCGTCGGTAGGCATGGGCATGGAGGCCAAGACGCCGCCACTTACAGACGAAATGAGGAATTTACGACGATCCATGCTCTGATACTCCCTTGGCCGTGTCAAAGCACTGCGCTTTGCAGGCGTAACGGCACACAATTCGGACGCTTCTCACCTAAAGAACACCAACATTCTCCATCAGGAACACGTATTCCATGCGCTTCTGCATATCTGGTAAAAGGTTGGCGCCCTGTTCGGCTTCCATTTTCTTGAATTCTGCCTGGTATCGCCGGAGCTTGTTTTGCAGCGCCCGGTACACGGCATCGGCGATGGCCTTGGACGTCATGTGGTTGTTGCAGAACGGCGACTCTTCGAGCAATGCGTTGTCCAGCGTCTCGGTCCATATCGGTGGTAGGGCTTTGGCGCCGGCGAAGGCCCCGGCCAGTGCGCCTGCGCTGGCCGCATTGCAGTCCGCATCGCGTCCATAGTTACACGCTACCTCGACCGCGAGCTTCGGATTCCCTTCGGCTATCTTAAAGCAGCACAACGCCACACCGACATTCTCGCTGATGCATGACAAACGCCAGGCGCTCATCTTGTTGTGCGTGTAGTAGGGGCTGGCCGGATTGCCGTACATGTCGCACAACTCTTCGCGCATCTGCCGGTTCTTAGGGTCGGTGTACTTCTCAACAATCGCCAGGGCATGCCGCAGCTCGGCCTGGCATGCGGGGCTGCCGTATGCGAGCGCCTGCTCGATCACCGAATCGACCGTGGCGCCCGGCAACAGGGCCAGTGAGACCGCGGCGTTATAGACCGCCCCGTAGTCAAACGCACTATCATCTTCGAACTCATAGTAGATCCTGCCGATGTCTTTCATGTCCGCAATCGCATCCTCGGGGCACCCGGCATTGATGCAAGGAATGGCCTGGAAGACCCTGGCAGTAAAGTGCAGGTTGGGAGACAAACCCTTGCAGGGCCCAAACTTGGTGTTGGGAAGGTCTTCTACCGTGCTACCCCATTTGACGAACTGCCACAGGAACAGATCGTGAATCATGCTGAGATGTTTCATGTCCGGCATTTCCCAATCCAGCATCCAGACCTTCAGCAACTCATCGGCTGTGAATCGGTCCTGCTTGTACGCGACCGCATTGCACATGGCACGCATGCGCTCGGCCCCGTCTTCCGTGCCCTTGGGCGGCAGGTCATACCACCCGTACTTGTCTTCAATCTTTTGGCGTCCCCAGTGTCCGTCGGCGTTAGTACCGCCCAGGTTCTCGACCGGTGCACCCATGGCACAACCAGAATTAAAGGCCGTGATGCATCCCAAAATGCGATCGTGAATGGGTGAGTAAGACACCGGGCCGTCATCATTGGAGATGATGTAGGTGAGCCGGTTATTCCGCCCTATGTTCACGCCAAACCGGCTCGACAATCTCAGGATGATCGTCTCGTCGTCTTCCGGAATGGCATCGTTGCATATGTTCAGTGTGATATAGCCGGCTTTCTTCCTGGCCGGGATCACCAGAGGCCCCGGGTTGATCGTATAGTCGCTCTCCGGCGCTGCCAACACGTTCTGCACGCTGTAATCGATCGCCGCATCCTGGTCAAGGGCCTTATCCAGCACGACCTTGATCTCAACCGGCGTGTTGGACTCGTCACTTCGAATCGCCCATCGCTCGAACTGGGCTTCCGCAGCTTCATCGTCTAGGATCTCCGCGACAGCCGTACTTGCCTGTGCGTGAATGTCGTATCTGTCGTCAGGAACAAGGGTAAGCACTACCGTCTCCGTACCCTCCAGAATCGCGTCATCCTTCACGTCGATCTCAATGTTCACGTGCTGCTCACCCGCGGGTAT
>JAPLKX010000345.1 GCA_026387845.1 Candidatus Hydrogenedentota bacterium
GTCTGGAGGAAAAGAATGAGCGGAAGGCAAATCGGCTATCGGCAATCGGCAATCGGGAATTCATTTCAGGCCCTCGCTTTGGCGGTTTGTTTTCGGACGGTGACGTCGACGGCGACGACGATGAGGATGATGAGGCCGCGGACGATGTTTCTGTATTCTTCGGTGATGCCGAATTGCGTGAGCAGGTTCTCGATGACGGAGAGGAGCAGCAGGCCGATCAGGGTGTAGAAGAGCCCGCCGCGCCCGCCGCCGAGTGGTGTACCGCCGACGATGACGCTGGCGATGACGATCATTTCGAGCCCGTTATAGCTGGCGGCTTGTGCGGTGTTGGACATGCCGGTGTAGACGAGTGCCGCGACGGCGCAGGAGAGGCCGCAGAGCGTGTAGGTCACGGCGCGGATGAGCGACGTGTTGACGCCGGCCAGCCAGGAGGCGGTCTCGTTGCCGCCGACGGCGTAGACGTAATGGCCGAAGCGCGTCTTCTTGAGAAGGATCGCCGACAGGACGAAGATGGCAGCGAAGATCAGGATGGGCAGGGTCAGGCGGTAGGGCGTACCGAACAGGCCAATGCGGCCCCAGTAGAACTGGCGGAACGCTTCGCGCAACCCGCCGGGGACTTCGATGCTTTGCCCGCCGCGCGTGAGTACGAGCGCGATTCCCCTGAATACCAGCATTGTGCTCAACGTCACGACGAACGGGTTGACACCGACGTACGCGACCAGGAATCCGTTCGCGCCGCCGAGGACAAGGCCCGCGCCGAGCGTGGCGAGAACGGCCGCGGTGACGGCGACTGGCGCGCCCTCGGATGCCGTTGCCGTTAGCGTGAGCACGGCGACGACGCCGCACACAGCCGTGATCGAAGCGACGCTGAGGTCAAACCCGCCTGCCACCATGACGAACGTCATCCCACACGCGATCACGCCGATGCATGCGGCATTGGTGAGGAGGTTGTCGACGAGATTCCGCCAGGTGAAGAACGTTTCAGTGCGGACGGACGAGACGACGCAGAGGGCGACAAGCAGGAGGAACACGCTGGCGGTCTGGATAGTCTGGAACGAGACGCGGCGCGGGGCGGCGGGCGCTGCGACTGCCGGGGCTGAATTCATCACGCGTCGTACTTCCCGTAATGGCGGATGGCTTCGAACATGGCCAGGACGTTCTCGACGGGCGTCTCTTCGAGGATCGAGTCGTGGCTGGCGCCGGCGATATATCCGCCGCCGGGCTTCATGATGTCGAGGACCTCGCGCGTCTTCTGGCGGACGAGGTCGGGTGTGCCGTTGATGAGGACGTGGTGTGAATCGATTGCGCCGTTGAACAGGATCCGGTGGCCGAAATTGGCTTTGAGCGCGGCGAGTTCCATTCCCCTGCACGATGGCTGCACGGCGTGGATGCCGTCGAGGCCGATCTCGATCATGGCGGGAAGAAGGTCGACGAAGCTGCCGCAGCAATGGAGCATGACAAACTTGTCGTAGGCGTGGCCGAGGTCGATGAACTTTTGGAGGTGCGGCAGGATGAACCGGCGGAACAGGTGCTCGCCGACGAGCGGGCCGTTCTGCGAGCCAAAATCGTTGCCGATGAACAAGATGTCGATCGAATGGGCGGCGGCATCGAAGATGCGCGCGTTGACGTCGAGGTAGAACTGGGTCACGTGGCCGAACACGGCGTCAACGAGATCCGGCTCCTCATACATTTTGATCATCAGGTTGTCCATGCCGAGGAGGTCGCACACGTCGTGCCAGAACGGCGACCACGCCCCGCCGAGGATGGCGTATTGGTCTTTGTAAGGCGCGGCGTCGGGCGTGATGTTGGCGGGGTCGAACCAGTCCGGGGTGGGCCAGGCGTAGGCGTGGACTTGATCGATGTTGGCGCCGGCCAAGGGCGCGGAGAGGGCCATGCCGTATCCGATGCCGTGGCGCTCGACGCCGAACGGGGTGCGGCATGTTGCCCGTGGTGAGAGGGGCGGCTCAGGACCGACGTACGTGGCGTAGACCCTGCGGAAATCGTCGCCGAGCCACACCCGCAGGCCTTCGTCATCAAGGCCCAGGTACAGGCGTGCTTTTTCCCAGAACTCGGGAGACGACCCGCACCACGCCGGCACCCTGTCGCCTTCGACGTGGTCAAATGCCGCCATCACCCGCTCGCGCGGCGTCAATCCCAATGGAACACCTCTTCCATGTCGGCCCACCACTCGCCTGCTGCGCGGTTTTCGACGGGTGCCTGGCACGGCTTGCACACGGCCCACCACTTTTGCGTAGTCGCGTCGGCGGCCATCTTGGCCATGTCGGCGTCAAAATTGTTGCCGACATATTCGAAATAGGCGAACAAATAGCCGTCTTTATAGTAGATCGAGTAGTTTCGGATGTTGCATTCGGTGATTTTTTTGAGGACGTCGGGCCACACGGCCGCGTGGAGTTTCTTGTACTCGTCCAGTTTCTCCGGCCACACCCGAATCACTTGCCCGTACCGTTTCATGTTTTTTCCCTCCCGGCCAACTCACTGTTTAGGATATCTTGCACGCCGGCCGGGCAATTCTCAAGTCATCCAGGTCTGAAATTATTTTGGACCTACGGTCTTGTACGGGGGCCGGAACGTGCCTGCTCGAGGAGGCCGGCCATCCGGGCGACGAGATCCGGGTTTTCGGCGGCGACGTTTTTGGATTCGGCGAGGTCGTTTGACAGGTCGTACAACTCGCCGGGAACCGCCGCCGCCGCGGCGTTCTTTTGTTGCTTTGCGGGCTCGATATACTTCCATTGGGCTTGGCGGATGGCGAGCCGGGCATGGCCATTTTGCTGCAAGACCAGGTGGTCGCGCACGGGCGTGTCGTTGCCTTCCAAGGCGGGGAGCGCGTTGAAACTGTCGGGCCCGGCGTTGTCGGGAAGTTTGTGGCCGGGCACGGCGGCACACGTCGCCATCAGGTCCACCAGCCCGATAAGTTGGCTGGACTTGTTCCATTTCTCGACTGGCGCGTGGAACCTGGCCAGAAACGGGACGCGGTGGCCGCCCTCGTACAGGCCGCCTTTGTCGCCGCGGAGCGGGCCGTTTGGCGGCTGGAGTGCGTGAAGCGAGTTGGTGCCGTCGTCGTAGGTGTTCTTGATGGCGCCGCCGTTGTCACTGGTGAAGATGACGATGGTGTTGCGGGCGAACCGGTCTACCGCGTCGAGGATTTGGCCGACGCACCAGTCGAGCTCGTGTATGGCATCGCCGCGGGCGCCGCACTCGCTGGTGCCTTTGAACCGGGGGTTGGGCGCCATGGGCTCGTGAATGTCGTGCGGCGAGAAGTACAGGAAAAACGGCTCGCGGCGGTTCTGCTCGATGAACTGGACGGCTTTGGTAGTGAGCGTGTCCGCCATGTCTTCGTCGACCCACCGGGCGGATTTGCCGCCGGACATGTAGCCGATCCGGCTGATCCCGTTGACGATCGTTTTGGAGTGGGAGGGGTCGGCTTTCATTTTGAGCATCTCGGGGTGGTCGGCGCCCGTTGGATCATCGCCGACTTTATCGCCGTAACTTACGCGGATTGGGTCGGCGGGGTCGAGGCCGACCACGCGGCGGTTCTCGATATAGACGCACGGCACGCGGTCGTTGGTGGCGGGGTAGTAGAAACAATAATCAAACCCGAGATCTGCGGGGCCGAGCGAGATCTCGCTGTTGTAATCGACGGGATTTTCCTTGGTTCCGAGACCCAGATGCCATTTGCCGACAAGCCCCGTGACGTAATGGGCCTGCTTCATCACGGACGCGATGGTGGGCTTGGCGGGATCGATCGCGCAAGGGTCGACGCCGCTGAGGATGTGGTCGCCATCAGGATTGCGCCAGGCGTACTCGCCCGTCATGATGCTGTAGCGCGTGGGGGTGCAGACCGAGGCGGTCGAGTGGGCGTCGGTGAACTTGATGCCCTCGCGGCCGATGCGGTCGATATTGGGCGTCTTGACTTTTTGTGCGCCGTACCAGCCCACGTCGCCGTAACCGATGTCGTCGGCCAGAATGAAGATGATGTTTGGCGGTGGTGGGGTGACTGCCGCTGCAGAGTGGGTTACGAATGCCGCAGCAGTTCCAACAACTCCTTTGATGAATCTCCGGCGTGAAATCACGGCCCCATTTCCTCCACAATGTTGTAATAGGATTCATTCTTGCACTATGGCGTGATTTCGTCAAACGGCACAACGCGCCGATCGAGGGCCTCACTGGTTTCGTCGGGCGCATGTTTGGCGCATTCGCGCACGACCCTACGACGTTGACACCAGCCAATCTTAAACCTATGATGGAGATTAGTTCTGGGAAAGGGCGGAAGCGGTCCGTGGGCTTTTGGTTTATGCGCGATATAAACGCCAAACTCGGGGAGGGATAGGCATGTATATGCGGTGTGTTGTTATTGCCACCTTTATTGGCGGCTTGTTGCTGGCGGCGCCGTGCGTGGCCGAAGAGGGTGTGATCGGCAGCATCCACAACGCTGCCGGCAAGGTGGTCGTTGTCCGGGACGGCAATCAAATCAAGCCTGAACCCGGGCTTCGGCTCAAGGCGGGCGATATCCTGCAAACCGGGTCAAACGGCACTGTGGGCATTGTCTTGTGGGATGATTCAACGGTGGCCTTGGGCACGTCGAGCGAAATCCAGTTGACCGAGTTCCGGTTCAAGCCCGCGCAGAAAGATTTCTCGCTGGTTCTCAGGATGGTCAAGGGCACGTTCGTCTACGTTCCGGGCAGAATCGCGAAGCTCGCGCCGGATTCCGTAAAGATTGAGACGCCCGCGGGCCTTGCCGCTGTTCAAGGGACAAAACTTCTGGCCAAGGTTAAATAGGCGCCTGCAAGGCGCGCTTAGAAAGCGACGCCCACGTGGCGATGGGGAGAAATAGAATAATGAGACCCTTCAGACAATTGGCTTTAGTTTCGGTGCTGTTCTTGCTTCTGGCCGGATGCGCTACCACGAAGAATACGTTCGTTCTGGCCCCGCATCCCGCGGGCAACGTGGGCACGGTCAGCGTCACCAACTCGATGGGCCGCGGCGATGTGAGCGGAGTGGGGGAGACGCTGCTCGTCGATAACGCCTCCGCCGCCCCGCGCCTCGGTGGCCCAATGGATCAGGCAAAGATAGACAAGCTGTTTGCCAAAGCGCTTGCCGCCGAACCCCCGCAACCCAAGGTGTTCCTGCTCTACTTCAAGACCGAGTCGGCAGACCCCGACAAGAACTCCATGACGCTCCTGGACTCCGTCGTCCAGGAGGTCAAGAACACCAATTCGCTCGACATCGGCATCACGGGCCACGCCGACCGCAGCGGCGAAGACGATTACAACATGCAGCTCTCACTGAAACGCGCCCAGGAAGTCCAGCGGCTGCTCGTTGATCGCGGCGTCCCCCTCGAACGGTTCAACATCGAGTACAGCGGCGAGGGCGACCTGCTCGTACCCACCGCCGACAACGTCCACGAACCACGCAACAGGCGCGTCGAAGTCGTCGTTCGATAACCGCAGTCATTCTCCGGACAGCATGTGTTTAATCTGTGTTCAATGCGTGCTTGGCGCGGTTCTTTGACAGAATAAACACGAACGCCGTAACGATAAGCATCGGCAGAATTGAGAAACCGGTTCCGCTCTTGTTATCTAAGGAGGCTCCAAAACAGCCGCCTTGGGTTTCGTCTTCGCCCTCGCTCTCGCCTTCGTTTTCACCCTCGCCTTCCCCTTCAGCCGCGTCAGTTTGGAACGGAGCGAACACGCACACCGAGGTGATCTGCCGGCTGAGCGACGCACCTTCCAACAGGAGCTTGGCTGCACTGTCGGCGGTCCATTCGTCGCCGGCGGGACTGATGTAAAGGCCGGTTATCGGGTCGCTCAGGATCTCCGTCGTGTATGAGTAGAGTTTAGCCGAAGAGCCCGGCGCGATGGGCAACGTAACGGTGGCATCGATGGGATTGGCCTCGAGGGCGTCGTCGGCGATCTCCGAGTATGTGGCGCCGCCATCGGCACTCATCAGCAGGCTGACCTCCGCGTACACGCCGCCGGCCAGCAACGCGCAACCGTCCGGCGCGGCGGTCATCCGGGCAGCAAGTGTATCGCCAAGCAGTGTGTAGAGGTCCGGCGCGGTCGCCACAACCACTACGCCGGTCTTTCCTGCCTCGATCAGGTCGGTTGGCGCCGAAACCGTCACCCGCGTTTCAGTCGATCCCCCGCTGGCGACATCGAGCCGCACGCGATCTGGAGCAGTCAGCATCTCGATGCACTTCACGGCAGTCATCTGCGTCCCTGCCGTCTGATGGACATACTTCAGGTTGAGCCAGAGATCAGCGGGTTGGAGCACCGCAAACGGATTGTCCGGAATCCCGTTGGCATCCAAATCTGAGTTCGCGGGAGGTGCGGCAAGGCTGAACGTCGTACTTGTCGACTGTTCGGAGTCATCTTCCAGCAGCGCAGTCACCCCGATCGTATGCTGCTCGGGGGCCGTCACCGACGGATCGAGCCAAATGACGAAGGGGTACGGCGGCTCGTCCAGCGTTTGGGTATCCGTGCTTTCCGGATCCCAGTACGTAACCGACTGCGTACCAGCCGGGGCTGTTACGGTGATAATCAGCGGCACAGGTCCCGCTGATGAACTCACGTAAACCGTCGCATTATCCGACAAGGTATTCAGACACATTCCACCCTCGTCCTCACCTTCGCCCTCGCCTTCACCCTCGCCCTCACCCTCGCCTTCGCCTTCACCCTCGCCCTCACCTTCGCCCTCGCCTTCACCCTCGCCCTCACCTTCGCCTTCACCCTCGCCCTCACCTTCGCCCTCACCACAGGGGAGTATTGTCACCGTAACTTCGCAC
>JAPLKX010000275.1 GCA_026387845.1 Candidatus Hydrogenedentota bacterium
CGCACGACGCTGGCGGGCGAAGGCCTCCAGCACCAGGACGGGCACAGCCACGTGCTGGCGCAAACCGTGCCGAATCTCGTCACGTACGACCCGGCTTACGCCTACGAACTCGCCGTCATCATCCAGGACGGCCTGCGGCGCATGTACACGGAGAATGAATCCATCTTTTATTACCTCACCGTCATGAACGAAAATTATCCGATGCCGCCCATGCCCGACGGCGTTCGAGACGGCATCCTCAAAGGCCTGTACAAGTTCAGAGACTCCGAACGCGGCGACAAGGGGCCGCGGGCGCATTTGCTGGGCAGCGGCGCCATCTTGAACGAATGCATTCAGGCGCAGCAGTTGCTCGAACACAAGTACGACGTCAGCGCCGACGTGTGGAGCGTCACCAGCTACAAAGAACTCAGGCGCGACGCCATCGAGGCCGAGCGTTGGAACCTGCATCACCCCGGCGAACCACCGCGCACGCCGTACATCACCCAATGCCTCGAGGGCGCCGACGGCGTGTTCGTGGCGGCGTCGGACTACATGAAGATCCTGCCCCACAGCATCAGCCGGTGGGTGCCGGGCCCGCTCGCCACGCTGGGGACCGACGGATTCGGCCGCAGCGAAAATCGCGAGTATCTCAGGGATTTTTTTGAAGTCGACGCGAGATATATTGCGCTGGCGGCCCTGCAGTCGCTCGCGGCCTCGGGCCGGCTAGGACCCGAGGCGGCCCAGAAGGCTATGAAAGAGTTGGATATCAAACCGGCCAAACGCGATCCGGTCACGTCGTAAGAGCACCTCGTAAGAGGCATCATAGGACAAAACCCCGCTCATGGCAGAATTCAAGCTCCCCGAACTTGGCGAGAACATCACGACCGGCACCGTCACCAAAGTGCTGGTCAACGTCGGCGACACGGTCGAGAAAGATCAGCCCGTAATTGAACTCGAAACCGAGAAGGCGGTCGTCGAGGTGCCCTGTGACGTATCCGGCACCGTGCAGGAAGTTCGAGTCAAGGAAGGCGACACAGTCAAGGTGGGGCAGGTACTGCTCGTGGTGAGCGCCGAGGCGGTTAAGCCCGAAGCATCCAAACGCGGGGAAACACCGCCGGCCCGCGTCGAGGAATCTGGTGGGGTCGCGCTCCCGCGCGACCGGGCGGCGGTGGTGGAGAGCCCGTTGCCATCCAACGTCGAGGAAGCCGAAACGGAAGAGGAACTTGCGGCCGGGCCCGAGGTGCGCCGGGCGGTACTGGCCGCGCCGTCGGTTCGGCGGCTCGCGCGCGAACTGGGTGTCGACCTGCAGCAGGTGAAAGGCGCCGGACCGAGCGGGCGAATCTCCGCCGCCGACGTCCAGGCGTACGCCCAAAAGCGAAAGCAAGCAAAGCCGCCCGAACCGAAGCCCGAACAGCCACAAACGGTAGGGGAGGCGGTGGGGTCGAGCTCCCGCTCGACCGCGCACGAGCGCGACCGGTACGGCGAATTCGAGCGTGAACCGATGAGCGGCGTCCGGCTCAAGACGCTCGAACACATTACCAAGGCATGGGAGACGATCCCGCACGTGACGCAGTTTGACTCCGCCGATATCACCGAACTCGAGCGGTTTCGCAAGGAGTATGGCAAGCGAGTCGAAGCCGCGGGCGGCAAGCTGACGATGACGGTGCTTCTCATGAAAATAGTGGCCGAAGCGCTCAAGAAATTTCGAGAATTCAACTCGTTTGTCGACGTGGAAAATAACCAGATCCTGCTCAAGCACTATATAAACATCGGGATTGCCGTTGATACCGAGTACGGTCTGATGGTGCCGGTCGTGCGAAACGCCGACACCAAATCGCTCACGCAACTCGCGGTCGAAGCAGGCGCGCTGGCCGAGCGGGCGCGGTCGCGCAAAGTTTCAATCGAAGACCTCCAAGGCGGGACGTTCACGATTACCAATCTCGGCGGGATCGGCGGGCTGTGGTTCACGCCGATCATCCGCGAGCCCGAGGTGGCCATCCTGGGCGTGTCGCGGGCGCGGATGGAGCCGGTGTGGCTCGAGAACGATTTCAAGCCGCGGCTCATGCTGCCGATGTCGCTGTCGTACGACCACCGGGTCATTGACGGCGCGGACGCGGTGCGATTCCTGCGGTGGCTGGTCGAGGCGCTCGAACAGCCCCTGCGGATGGTTTTGGACTAGAGGGCAGGCCGTATGAGTGCGGAAGTCAGAGAGACGCAGGTGGCCGTGATCGGCGCCGGGCCCGGCGGATATGGCGCGGGTTTCATGGCGGCCGACCTGGGCTTGCACGTCACGATGATCGACCTCGAGCCGAACCCCGGCGGGACGTGCCTCTACCGCGGTTGCATCCCATCAAAAGCCCTGCTGCACGTCGCCAAAGTCATCACCGACGCCAAAGAGGCCGAGGCGTTCGGCATCACGTTCCCGCCGCCCGCGCTCGACCTCGACAAAATGCGGGCGACGGTCGACAAGGTCGTGCGGCAACTCACGGGCGGGCTTGGCCAACTGTGCAAGGCAAGGAAGATCGAGTATATCCAGGCGCGCGCCAACTTTCTGGACTCGAACACGCTCCGGCTCATCTACAATTCAGGCAAAGAGGAGCACCTGCGGTACGAGAAGGCCATCCTGGCCACGGGCTCGCGGCCGACGGTCCTCGAGCAGTTCCTGATCGATTCGCCGCGCGTGATGAACTCGACGTCCGCGCTCGAGATGCCCGACATCCCCGGCTCAATGCTGGTGATCGGCGGCGGCTACATCGGCCTCGAGCTGGGCACCGTCTACGCCACGCTCGGCACACGCGTCACCGTCGCAGAAGCTGGGCCCGCGCTGTTGCCGGGCGCCGACCCGGACATGGTCCAGCCGGTGGCGCAGCGGATGGGGCGCCTGCTGCACGACATCCTGCTGAAGACGACCGTGGTCGAAATGAAAGAAGCCGACGATGGAATCGAAGTCCGGTTCGAGGGCGAAGGGCTCGAACGGCCCGTACAGGTTTTCGACAAAGTCCTCATCAGTATCGGGCGCAAACCCAACTCGAGCGGGATTGGCCTCAAGAGCACCAAGGTCGAAGTCGACGATAAAGGGTTTGTCGTAGTCGATGAGCAGCGTCACACGGCCGACCCGCCCATTTATGCCATCGGCGATCTTGTCGGCAACCCCATGCTGGCGCACAAGGCCACCCACGAAGGCCGAGTCGCCGCCGAAGTCATCGCAGGGCACAAAGCCGCGTTCAAGCCCAAGGCGATCCCGGCCGTGGTGTTCACCGATCCCGAGATCGCCTGGTGCGGCCTTACCGAAGCCGAAGCCGCCGCTCAAGGCCGGGAGGTGCGTGTGGCCAAGTTCCCGTGGACCGCGTCGGGCCGCGCCACGACGTTGCAGCGAAACGAGGGGCTCACCAAAATACTGGCCGATCCCGAAACCGACCTGGTGCTGGGTGTCGGCATCTGCGGGGAAAGCGCCGGCGAACTCATTTCAGAAGGCGCGCTGGCCATCGAAATGGGCGCGCTGGCCAGCGACGTCGAACTCACCATCCACCCCCATCCTACCCTGGGCGAAACGATAATGGAGAGCGCCGAGATCATCTTCGGAAGCAGCACCCACCTCTACCGCAAGAGGAAAGAAAAAGCGGGGACGATTGACGATTGACGATTGGCGATTGACGATTGACGATTGACGATTGACGATTGACGATTGACGATTGACGATTGACGATTGATGATTGCAGATTGACGATTGGGGATTGGGGATTGGATCATTTGCGGGCGCGTGCGGTTTTGCGCGATGCGACGACCATGGAGAGGATTTCGTTGGCTTCACGCAACAGGTCCTCCACAAGCGCCTTTTTGATCTCTTCGCTCTCTACGAGCAGTTCAATCCAGTAGACGCTCTCGTCGCATTCCTCCTCAACAATTCCCATCTTTGCGACAAAATCGGCCTGCGACCTTGCCCGGCACGCGGCGCGGTAGTTGGCGCCTACCGCAGTTCCTGAACGCAACAGTTGTTTCCCGATGACATCGCTGCTCCGGGTCTTCGGCAGCGCTGCAACCAACCGGACGATCCGCAACGCAAACGCCTTTGTTCTCGCTTTGAATTCCTCCGCTTTCATGACGGCATCTTACGGCAATAAATCGCCAATCGTCAATCGCAAATCGAAAATCGCCAATCGTCAATCGACAATCGTCAATCGACAATCCGGAGACCCTTGTTTCACGCAGAGCCGCTGAGAGCTTGGCAAGAAACCTCCATGTTGCCTACGAAAAACTGGGGGTGGCTATTCTGATCTCGCCCCGTTATCAGCTAACATGGCCCACCCTACGCCAATATAAACGGTGACTGTCCCCATTTACCCCCATTTACCCCCCACGGTGACTGTCCCCATTTATCCCATTTATCACCATTTATCAATGCCCGCCGCTCAGGGCTTCTTCGGCTGTCGCGCGAACGCCACGCTGTTCCGAATCGCTTGGGATTGGCTCTTCGACGCTTGCGCGAGAGTTGCCTCACGAACGGCGGCATCTGCGCCCTCTATCAGGCTGCGAGCATGTTGAAGCCGCTCTTCTTGCCACAGCGTCGAACCCGAGATAAGGAATATGCCGCGCACAACCTTGGCCGCGTCGCCTGTCGTCCCCTTGTTCTCCAAAAGGAACGCAATCCGATCAAGGGCGTTGTTTGCATTCGCCGCAACATTCGGGTCCGGGTCCGACGCCGCGGCCCGCAACGGTTCAACGCCCTTCGCATCGCCCAACTCGCCCAGCGCCCACGCGGCAGTGCGCCGCGCATAGGCGTCCGCATCGTTTTTCATCATCTCCACAATCGCTTCGTATGAGGCCGTGTCGCCTTGACTGGCCAGCGCCATGGCGGCCATTCCGCGGGTCGTCGCTTCCTGGTTCTTCAGCAGTTCGCGGAGCGGAGGAAACGCCGGGGCCGGATTCTCCCAGGTCAACATCTGGATAATGTACACGGCCGATCGCCGTTTCGTCGGCATATCGTTCTTCAGCCACGTGCACAGCGCCGAAAGCGCAGCAGTCTTCGGCTGAGCCTTGACGATGTCAAGGACCTCTTTGACTCGTTCCGTCTGCGTTTCCGCCGTTTCAGACAGTATGTCAATGGCTTTCTGGATGCTCTTCTCAACGTCTCCCGAGGTTGGGGCCGACACCTCGGTAGCCGTCTCTTTCGCAAACGCGGCCCCCATGAACAATGCAGCGGTCGCGGCGATAACCGCCCCGACAAACACCGCTGAAAGACTACGGACTTTCTCGCTCATACTGGTGTCGTCCTTTCATTGACAAGTTGCACCCGCAGGTGCTTCAACAAAGACTGAAGACTCCCGGCCAACCTTCCCACAAAACGACGCAATCGTTCATAGTGTATGGTGGGGTGTGATCGTTGTCAACAGGATGAGTTGACACGGGAAGAGTTGCCGGAAGGGTAAACGGACACTCACCGTTTATTTTCCAGCCGCCAGCAAAGCTTGTTGTGCGTATTGTAGAAGCGGCATCCTTGCCGCTTTGCTGTAGGAGTAACAGCACCACTTTCAACACAAGCTCGAGGAAACGCCTTACCTTCGGCTGGGCGGAAAGCGGCAAGGATGCCGCTTCTACAATCTACAATCTGCAATCGTCAATCGTCAATCGTCAATCGCCAATCGTCAATCGGCAATCGGCACAATCGCCAATCGAAAATCGTCAATGTGTTTTTGTGGTCTTTGTGTTCTTTGCGGCTGAATTCCTGACGACTGAAGACTGAAGACTCAGGACTAAGGTTGGCTATTCTGATCTCGCCCCGTTATCACCTAACATCGCCCCGCCCCTACGACAATATAAACGGTGACTGTCCCCATTTACTACCATTTACTACTCCATTTACTCATTACTCATTTACTCCATTTACTCATTTACTCCCCCATTTACCCACCCATTTACCCATTTACCACAGTCGTAGCTTATGCGTCACGTTTTAGTAAAACCGCATTACTTGCAAGTTCTTGGGCGATTTCTCTGCGCTTGGCTCTTTGCATGGAAGGATCATCCAGCAGCGGCCACCGTTTAATATTGGCATGCCGAGGCGGTGGTTCCTCTGCAATTATATCGAGTCGCGACGTTCTAACGGAATAGGCTTTTATAATAGCGGCTCCGTGACATTTGCGTCCTTCTGGAAGTTTCAGATTCTCTTCGGCAGTCTGCCACAACTGAAGCCGAGGCTCAGCTCCATGGCGGAATACAGAAGTCTCTTCGTCTTTTGGCAAAAAAGCAGCAGGCTTCACAGTTGTGAAGTTGAAGTGGCTAGAGGAAGTCAAGAACCTGGCGAGATCTTCTTCATTATCAACCCTGTGAGAAAGGCCTGAGCCAAGCCGGTCTTGCGCGACAAGGTTTCCTGCTACCGGCTGGAAAACTCTCTTGAATACGGCGAGCAAGAATGCCATTGCCTTCCCCCGTAAAACCTAGTCATAAGAGGTGTCGCCTAAGCGACAATTCCACGTATGCCCTGCAAAATCTTAGGGGGTATACTGTGTCCATCGAAACGCGCAACTGCGTGGCCCTTGTCCGTACCGTCAAGCCATGCGTACGCCAGCCGATTGTCAGCCGCGACGCTAACGGTAAACATGTGGTTTCGGGCTTTGATCCAATCCAGAGAAATCGAACCCTCTGGCTCTGCTGCGAACTCGGGAACTGGTAGATCCTCCGGCAACGCTCGTACAAAACGCGCTGCGAAAAAGACTGCTCCTTCGTCGATGGCGTTAGCGCCGTACCCATCCCAGTTGTCTTCCTTACACTCGTCGGCAAGGAGCTTCAACTGCGAAATAGCAGCGGCTTTTTCACCAAAAAGCGCTTGGGACTTCTCCAAAGCGGTTGTGGCCGCGCTCGTGTTGTCTTCAATGAGGCGAGCTTCAGCCGAAACAGCGCTTTGCCTCCGCTCAAAGAAGGTGGGCACGATGCGCTCGGCCAAATAAGGCATTCTTATTGATATTGCTGTAGACATTTTGGACTCAGCGTATTGTAAAAGGTTTTGTCTTTCAAGTTTCTAAGCGATTGAATTGTGGAAACAATCTTAGGCCAGTCGTCCGGTTGTGACCGTTCCTCCTTCCAAACAGTAATATCAAAGATGACTACAAGCGTGTCAGGTGGTTGATTCTTGCTAGTCAGAGTAGTTTGAACAAAATTTGATGTATCCTTTTCGAGGGCCATGTGCTGGTCTAGGAATCCGATGAGTATTAATGTCTCTTCATGCGGAAGCTTTGGGCCGATGCGGAGGTAATCGTCCAAATCAGCCAGGCCATCAGTCAAAAGGACCTTGATTTGATTTATGTACCTTAACCTCACCGCCCGTACCTGGACGGGCTTGGCAAAATTCACAAAGAGCTGCCACGTACGTTTGACTTCATCTAAGTAGTCATCCAGGGTAGAGTATGGAGTCAACCGGTTGAACGAAAATCCGTCTGTTCGGACTTGTACCAACTGTTTCTTGTCTTCCCGCAAAAACAGGTAGGCATTCACATTCTCACTGGTGGACGTCTTTGGAGGCTCGTTTCGCTTAGCCTGAAGCTCATGTTGCAAAAGATAACGGGTCTCGGTGATCGGGTATTCCTTATGGTAAGCCTCCCGCCCTAGCTTCTCCAGTGCTTCTATCTTGAGCCCCGGAGGAAGATCACAGTCAATGTCAACTACTGCTTCGACTATGGGAGGATTCTTAAGCGTTGGGAACTGATCAGCCATTGTTGCCTCCCGCTACTGAGAATACCTTCATAACATCATCGCCAAGATGATTGATTGCCTTCACCGCAATTCTACCAGATTCGGTGGCTAAACTCTTTCAGAACGGCATCCTTAACAGGCTTTGGGATCTGCTCACGATTCTTAGGCATCCGTTCTACCCCCTGTTTTGCCTAGTCACGAACTCGAAATTGAGAACCAGTCTGTCCCCGAAACCGCGCTTCACCCTTTTCATGCGGAGGTTGAGGCGTTGTACTCCCGGCACGTGTAGATTTACCATGCCAGGGCGAGCTGGTTGCACTTGTCCACCACTCTTGCAGCCCGTTTGGAGGTTGACACGAGCACTCGTTAAGTTAAGTCTGCTAAACATCTTTGACATTGAACAACTCGTACAGTTTTGCGCGAAGGCGCTCATCGCAAACCTCATGCAAGTCAAGAATGGAGATTATTTTGTCCACTCGTTCTCTGCTTTTCGCCGGCAGCGAAAGGACAACGCTTATCTCTTCATTCGTAAGAAATCTATCGAGGTACATTTCAGAATTTGCTTTTGCCTCCGGGGTAAGACCTGAGAGGATCAAACTAATGCTGGAGTAAGTGCTGAAGCCAGCGATCGCGTTCTTGTAGGAAAGGTATTGCTGATATTCGTCACCCCCAGAAACTATAATCCTGTGCCGCAGCCAGCGATGGAAGTCCGCAACCTTCTTAGCGTACTCCACAAACACTGCCTCTATGTCAAGACTTTCATCTGCCTTATCGATTAGCTGCTTGGCGAGTGGATGCCAACTCTTATACCGAAGTAATTGTTTCTTGCTTATAAGGAAGCTAACTTGCTTCTCCTGTTTCTCAAAATCGCGGTGAACGCGCCAGTCAGCAACAGCTATCGCGCAATGGACCGAATAGTTTCTAAGACCATGGATAAATTCATGGAGTTCGGACTGAACGAATCTTGATTTCTCTTCGTGATAGTTGCTCAATGATCCTGCAATTTGCCCAGTGTGTTCCACAAAAGCCTTTGCTGCCGAGCACGCTGAGAAGATACCGCGTCGTACTGAAGTTACCGAATCTTGAACGATTGCGCGGGAATGCCTGTCGTACAGAGTCCCCTGTTGTTCAAGAAATCTGAATCTATGAATGGACTCAAGAAGGTCGCCTGTGGCACTCACGAAGATGGAATAGGAAGCCTCCAGCTCTTCCAGTTTTTGGAAAAATGAAAAACCGGGCAGCTTTTGAAGCGCCAGATCGAGCTCGTTACGCTCGCGGAAATACGCTTGGCGCAGTTCCTCGCGAGTCCATGGAGGTTTAGTCTTCACCTTTGCGTCTGCCTCAGGACGTTGAGGTTGTCGCCGTAGTAGAGCAGGTTTTCCATTTTTCGTCAAAGCCTCGCGTGTGGGAGCAATAAGGTATTTTAGACTCCAGCGCTGGGATGAACATAATCGTTCCAGTACTGTATGAGGAAGCCTCGCATGCCGCTACTCGGATTATACAAGGGATACAGTTTTCGGAACGGTGTCTCCGCTTCCGAAAGCGAGCCCTTCGGGAGCGTAGCCGTGCGAGCAACCAAATACAATAGGCCAATTGAAGGAGAGCGTGATTCGCCCTGATTGCAGTGAATCAATACACGCTCACCTTGCTGAAGCCCTTCGTCGATAAAGCAGAGTGCTTCATCAACTATCACTTTGGGAATGTAATTAGGATCCGGAGCCTCTACCAAGTTGAGAAACAAACGGGCAGTGCGTCGTGCAAAGAAATATTCAGGATGGTTCTTCGGTGCGCCTCGAGTCTTGTAGCCGAGAAGTTGGCGGTGGTAGGGCTCTTTGCAGGCATGGACCGTCCACCACCCGCCCTGATGACTCACCGTCCTCTCATAGTCAGATTCATCGCCAATGAAAAGGCGTGGATAGACCTCAATCACGGCGCGGCCTCCTGCGGGCTTGTTCCCACCATGCGTGATCCTACACGGGAAGGCGGGTTTGGTCAATATGCGCGGGAAGACGGGGGGAAACCGGGGACAGCCAGCGCAAGGCAATGATGAATGCCGAATGATGAATGATGAATCGGACATCTATCACCCAATCCGCAATCTGCAATCAACAATCTGCAATCTCCATTCCTCACTCCCTTATGAAGAACCTCATTTTGTGTTCGGACCAGTACTCCTGCTGTTTGTCTGTTTCGCCGCCGAAGGTTGGGAACAGGAGGGGCGTGCCGATTGCCGATTGTCGATTGCCGATTGTCGATTGCCGATTGGCGTGCCGATTGCCGATTGTCGATTGGCGATTGTCGATTGGCGATTGTCGATTGTCGATTGTTGAGGGCCAAAACGCAGTAATGCGGCAAGGATGCCGCGTCTACCCAGACGTGTCAGACGTGGCGCTTCCCTACTCGCGGATGAAGAACCTCATTCGATGTTCTGACCAATATTCCCGCTCCCTCTCTTCCTCGCCGCCGAAGGTTTCGAACATGAGGGGTAAGGGTGGGCGGGCGGGTGTGCGGTCGTCAAACCAGTCTTGCTTGGATTTTTCGCGGGCGAGCATCATGCACCGGACGGCGTCGATGACGTGGTCGTTGCCCTTTGAGTAGACGACGATCCCGTTGCTCAACGTGTAGGTTTGGGTGAGGAACTGGTCGGCGATTTCGCGGTCTTCTGCGGGGAAGACGAGTTCGCGCCGTTGCAGCGCGCCGTTGATGAGCGACGTCATAAGCTCTTTGGTACGTTTCCGGGCGTCGGACCCGTCGGGCAGGGGGATTTGGGTGACGCCGCCGAAATCGAACCCGTGCAGCCGGCCCGAGAACGCCCGCGGCCGGTACTTGTCCAGCGTGAGCAATTCCTGGACGACGGCGACCCCGTTGCCGCCGTTGTCGAGGCCAATGCCTGCGGGCGAATACGCGGCGTCGAGGATGCCGATGCACTGCGCGATCTGCGGATACGACACGGCCTCCATATGGACCCGCAACACCAGGCGGATTTCCGATTTCCGATTGCAGATTGCAGATTGTCGATTCGCCTCTCCCTTATTTGTCCTTTGTAATTTGTCCTTTGTAATTTGTCCTTCCTCCGGCCTGCCGCCTGCCCTCCGAACCTTCAGCGAAGAAGGGTCCACTGCGTCCACTGCGTCCACTACGTCCACCTCGTCCATTTCCCGAAACACGAGCAATTCCATCGGATCGCGCGTATAGCCCAAATCCCCGCCGACCCAGAACGTCCCGCTCTGCAACCCCAAGCCCAGCAACATCTCGAGCCGCATAGCGCTCTGTTCTTCGTTTGAGCAATCGGCAAGTTCCTGGCCCGTGATCGTCACTTTGCGGTATTCGAGCAGATCGCGGACGCACCGCTCGAAACATTCGGGCAAAAACGCGCCGTAACTGACGGCGCCGTGTTCACCCGCGACCTCGTGCTGCCATCCTGCGCTGCCGCGGCCGCCGTAAAACTCGAGCAGGTCGGCTTCGCGTTCGTGGGTCCATGAGGGGTTGAGCCACGACGGCCAACGAAACACCCGCCACCGCGCCGACTCCGTGAGCCGGTAATACGTCGTGTTCCGCAACCCGTTCGGGGTCGAATACACCCGCATTTTGCCGCCCGCCCTCAGGCACTGTCGCAACGCGCGCCACGCCTCCTCGCTCAACCATGCCCCCTCATCGACCCAGATCCGGTCCACATGCAGGCTGCGGAAGGACTCGCCGTACGTGCCTGCTGGACGAAAGTACAGCACGCTCCCGTTCTGGAACTCGATCCGCGGATACGGCAAACGTTGAAACTTCCGGTGCCCGTTCTTTCCCACGGCCACGCACTCGTGCAATACGGGGTTCCGCTCGAACTGAAACTCGATCTCTTCGAGAATCGACAGCAGTTGGCCGTTCAGGGCCGCCGCCACGAGCCCCGTCCCCTTCTCCGTAGTCAACGCATAATGCAACGCCAGCGTGGACAAATCCGCCGTCTTCCCCACGTCACGTCCATCGAGATGGATCACATTGTCGTCATCCGCCCGCAAATCGTCGATCTGGTGCGGCCAATACGCCCGTTTCGCCCCGTCCCGGTTGGCCAGATGGCCCTGGCCCCATTTGACGGGATCGGGTTCGTCAAGGGCGACTACGGGGGCTCGGCGCGCCTCTCGTTTTGTCTTTTTCTCCGTGCGTAGGCGGGCGTCCATGCGGTCCTTTCTGAGTTGCCATTTAGGAGTTAACACGTCCCTGGTTAGGAGGATCCGAATGGATTCAGGAGTCCAAGAGGCGTCTTGTGCGCGGTTGAGGACGTTGCGGGCGTCGAACTGGGCCTTTATCTGTGACAAGCTCAAGCCTTTATGGCGGAGTTGCCTGCCGAGAGCGATGTTTTTTTGTTCCTGCGGGTCTTTGACAATGGTTTTGTTTCCTTCGGTCCATTTCCAGCCGTAGGGCAAATTAATGCAGCCGCTTTTTCCGCGGTAGTGAGGTTTTTTGCGGGTTTTTTTGTGCATTTTGAAAGCTCCGCAGTTGTGATTTCCGGTTCTGGATTGCAGATGTCCGATTGCATATCCGGGGGCAGTATACCTGAAAGTTTTATCAGTATCAATGCGAGAAATCTGCAATCGCCAATCTGCAATCGACAATCTGCAATCGATAATCAAATCATGGTAGACTGCCTGAACGTAACGAGGCTCAAAACGAGGAAGCACTCATGGCGCATTTAGACAATCTTCATTTGGATCGGCGGTCGTTTTTGAAGGCGGGCGCGTTGGGTGCGGCGGGTATTTTGGGTGCGCCGGCGTTGGCTTCCGCGGCAGAGGAAAAACCTGTTCCGCGGCCCGGCTATCGCATTCTTGGGCGGACGGGGCTTGAAGTCTCTGTCGTAAGCCTGGGTGCGTTCCAGGTGAAAGAGACGGCCATCATGCAGGCGGCGTTCGAGCACGGGGCGAACTTGGTCGACACGGGCCGGATGTATCTGGACGGCAGGAACGAGCAGCAGGTGGGCGAGGCGGTCCGCGGTTACGGGGGGAAAATCTACGTCGTCACGAAACTGGTCGACGGCGAGCCCAAAGAGGCGATGGAGAAGTCGGTGAACGACAGCCTCGATGCGCTGAAAATGGATTGTGTGGACGTGCTGATGCTGCACAATACCGAGGATCCAAAGGAAATCCAGGACGGCCCGTCTCGCGAAGTCATTATTAAAGCGCGTGAGCAGGGCAAGACGCGGTTTCTCGGGGTGAGCACGCACAAAAACGAGGCCGGCATTCTCAACGCCGTAGTCGACGACCCGGACAAGCTGTTCGACTGCGTCCTGCTCACGTACAGCTACAAGAGCCCGCCCGAAGTCAAAGAGGCCCTCGCGCGCGCTGCCAAAGCCGGCATCGGCGTCATTGCCATGAAGACCCAGATGGGCGGGTACAGCGGCAAAGAGTTCGGCGGAATAACGCCGCATCAGGCGGCCCTGAAGTGGGTGCTGAACGACGAAAACATTGCCTGCGCCATCCCATCGATGTGCAGCCTCGAGCAAATCAAGGAAGACATGGCCGTCGTGAAGATGTTCGCGGAAGGCCAGGGCGCGGTGACGCCGGGCGATTCGGCGGCGCTCGAACGGTATGGCGATGCGATCGCCTCGAGGTGGTGTTACCGGTGCGGGG
This sequence comes from Candidatus Hydrogenedentota bacterium, assembly GCA_026387845.1. Taxonomy (GTDB): domain Bacteria; phylum Hydrogenedentota; class Hydrogenedentia; order Hydrogenedentales; family SLHB01; genus JAPLKX01. The sequence continues at coordinate 13,278 of JAPLKX010000275.1, forward strand.
CGTGCGCGCCGACATGCCCGCTGGGCGCCGACATCCCGGTGCTCAACCGCTGCCTGATGTACGCGGAAGGCTATGGCGACCTCGAGTTGGCGCGGGCCGCGCGGCAGCGCGAGATGCCAAGCTTCCCATGCGCGTGCTGCTCGGGATGCGTGGCGCGGTGTCCGCGCGGCGTGAATCTCCCGGCGAACACGGCGCGGGCGCGGCGTGTGCTGGCGTAAGTGTAGACGCGACGTCCGCGTCGCGTTGCTTCTATTCCCCAGCCTGCGGGATGGAAATGAAGCGGCGGGGACGCCGCTTCTACGAGGCGGCAGGTGCTGGCTTGAACAGGTTTTGCTTAGTAGACGTTGTGGACATGGTGGACGTTGTGGACGAAGTGGATGATGAAGACAGAAACACCAAGAACTGCCAACTCTTAATCAGGACTTGACAGGTATTGTCCAAGGCGCGGTCTTGGAGGCCGTGGCTTGGACACGAGCAGTGCAAGGAAGCTTTGAATGAAGAATTTGAGCTTGTTTTTTTTGATTTTGCTTTTTCCGGGTTGTGCGGGCCTTTTTGCAGAGGAGAAAGACCCCTTGGCGACCGTGGTGGAAAATGATTCGCTGGGGGCTTGGACGCGTGTCGAGCCGGCCGTCGAGTACAACAAGGACAACGTGTTTGAACTTATTGACGGCGAGGCGGAACTCTATTTCCCTTACGGGTTCAAACGGGTCGTGGCGGCGGAGTACACGGCCGCTGACGACAAGGACATGACCGTTTTGGTCGAGGCCTATGAACTGGCCTCGCTGCTCGATGCGTTCGGCGTGTACTCGAACTACCGCGATGAAGAATCAAAACCGGCGGAGGTCGGGGCCGAGGCCGTCGCCGGCAGCACGCAGGTGATGTTCTACCAGGACCGGTTTTTCGTAAAGGTCAGGACAAACAAGACCGACCGCCAGGACAAGCTGCTGGGGTTTGCCCGCCAGTTGTCTGAATCGCTGCCGCAACAGAAGTCTGCCCCGCCCGAGGCGGCCCTGCTCGACGTCAAAGGGGTGATCCCCATGACGCAGCAGTACATCGCGCACAGCGTTCTCGGGTACGAGTTCTTCAAGAAAGGCATGGTGGCAAAAGCGTTTCTTGGAGAAGCGCCCCAAACCGGCGTCAAGCCGCTCCGCGTGTTCGTGTTGATGGAGAAGACGCCCGGCGAAGCCGCGCAAACCATCTCAAACTACATCGCCTACCTGGACCAAAATCAGGCCGCCCACCAATGGGCCGCCATAGACGGTGGGCAGGTGTTAAGAACTGAAGACCCGCTCCACAAGGGTGTGTTGCTCAAGCAACGCGGGCGCTACGTGGCCGGAGTGGCAAAGCTTGCCGCGGACATGGACGGCGCGCCGCTCCTCAATCGGATCGATCAGAAGTTGGCTTCGATGAACTAGGCTGCCGGCTCCGGTTCTACTTCTTCAGGCTTTCGATCCGTTCGCCTATTTCTTTGATGGCGAGCTTGAGTTCGAGGTGCTGGCCTTCGAGCCGTGCCTGATACCGGGAGATCCCCGCGCCCAGCAGCAGGACGATGGCGACGAAAACCATGATACTCATCATGGTAGCGTTCCAGGCGCCTTCGGCGGGAGAGCCCACTCCCAAGAGCAGTTCGATGTAAAAATGGAGGGCGAGGGTCAGCAGCAACAGCACGATCAAGATGTTGATGTACCAGCTCAAGTGATACAGTTTCCAGGTCCGTTCCCCGCGGCTAACTGTCAGGCGTTCCATCATGTTCTCTCCCCAGTTGTTGCCCCTCGGCAGCCACTTGGCTCCCGTCCAGCCGCTTACTATAAGGGGACGCATTCAGACTGTCAATCGGTCTGTATGACGCGCTCTCAATGCTCTCCGGTCTTGGCAGCCCTCGAATTGCCCGGAAGTCCGCGTAGAACGTCATTTTGTCGAACCCGCTACCGGGGTTGGTCGTGGTGTGAAGCTAAGGGCCGGGAGCAACGCTGGGTCCCTAATTGTCAGGAGCGTGAAATTCTTTCGTAACTCTTATGCGGCTGAGAGCGTTTGGCGCACCTGCAACGCGGTGGGGTCGAGATCCCGCTCGACCGCAGCCTCCAGCAACAAAACCCAAGGCATGTCCGCGCCTCCACCTCCGCCACCGCCCGGTCGCGCGGGAGCGCGACCCCACCACGTTGCACCCAAAGGCTCGCCACCGCCCGGTCGCGCGGGAGCGCGACCCCACCGCGTTGCACCCACCGCGTTGCACCCAAAGGCTCGTGCAACTGGTTTGGTTGCGGCTATGCCGCGCTTGGCTGACGATTGTTGAATTGCTTCCGGGATGCTTTGATAAAGGATTGCTGCTGGGCTGATTGATGTGTGCGCGGCTTGCCCTACGTTTTCTGGGATGCGGCCAGAATGCACCGGAAACCCAGGACGGTGGTGCGGGCCTCGGGGAAAAAGCCTTTTCGATGCGTGCAGCGCAGGCTGTGCACGCCCGAACCCCAGCAGCCTCCCCGCGCAACAAACAAGGGCGCTTCATCGGCATTGGCGGGCGCCGACTTGCCGTAGGG